>DATABQ010000196.1:0-6902 GCA_036259495.1 Longimicrobiales bacterium
GCGAGCACGTCCGCCGGATGGCGCGGCTCGCGATGGACCTGCGCCTGCCTGCCGGTCAGCTCTTCCACGAGCGTCACGGCGTCCGCCAGGACGACCGGCTCGTCGGAGCCGAGGTTCACGACCTCGTAGCCGACGTGCTGGAGGCCGGCGATCGTGCCGCGCGCGACATCCTCGACGAACGTGAAGTCGCGCTCCTGCTTCCCGTCGCCGAACACGTGCACGGTCTTCCCCTCACGGATCCACTGCACGAAGCGGAACAGCGACATGTCGGGGCGGCCTGCGGGGCCGTAGACGGTGAAGTAGCGGAATACGGTGACATCGAGGCCGTAGAGGTAGTGGTACGTGTAGCACATCACCTCCGCGGCCTTCTTGGAAGCGGCGTACGGCGAGAGCGGACGGTCGGTGTTCGCGGTCTCGCTGTACGGGCGCGGGTTGTCGCCGCCGTAGAGCGATGACGTGGATGAGAGCACGAACTTCGGCACATCGTGCCTCACGCAGAGGTCGAGGAGGTTCAGCGTCGCGGTGTTATTCGCGTCGTTGTAGATCCAGGGATTCTCGACGGACGGCCGCACACCCGCGCGCGCGGCGAGGTTGATGACGCCGTCGATGCTGCCCGCCTCATCGAAGACGCGGGCCAGCCGGTCACGATCGAGCAGATCGAACTTCTCGAACGTGAAGTCGCCCGCAGTGGCCTGAAGCCGCTTCAGCCGCCATTCCTTGAGACGTACATCGTAGGCATCGTTGACGCTGTCGATGCCAATGACGGAATGCCCGGCGTCCAGGAGCTGCGCGACGACGTTCGATCCGATGAAGCCGGCGGCGCCGGTTATGAGATAACGAGACAATCTGCCCTTACCTTATGGGTATGTATCGACAAACGGCGTGTAAGAAGGGAGACCGTGGAGATGATGGAGATGTGGAAATACTTCATCAGTCATCTCCACGTCCCCGCCCATCTCCATATCTCCCTTCTTACACTGTTAAGTGCTGCGCAGCACTATTTGACTGCGCGGACAGCGCAGCCGCCGATTGGCTCGTTCAGCCCTGCGCGGCGACGGCGGCCCATCCGTGCGGCCGGCGTGCGCGCTCGCCGGGATTCGCGACCGCTCCGGACAGCGAGATGATGCGTGCGGAGCCGGCGATGCGGCGCATTGCTCCGCGCGTGTCGAGCACCACCTCTGCGTTGTCCGCGACCAGCTGGTAATCGACGCTGACGTGCTCCGTCGTGATGAGCACGAGGTCGGCGGCCTGGAGCAGCTCGGCAGTGAGCGGGACGCTGTGCATCGGCAGGTCATCGAGCTCGGTGTGGCCGTCATCGAGAATCACGTGGCAGTGCGGGTCGTGATATGCGATGTCGACGCCCTTCTCCTGGAGCAGGCGCATCACGTCGAGCGCGGGGCTTTCGCGCAGGTCGTCGATGTCCTTCTTGTAGGCGACGCCGAGCACCAGCACACGCGCGTTGTGGAGCGCCTTGCCGCGCTCGTTCAGCGTGTCGGCGACCTTGCGGACGACGAAATGCGGCATCTCGGAGTTGATCTCGCTCGCCAGCTCGATCATGCGCGTCTTGAAGTGGAGCGTGCGCATCTTCCAGGCGAGGTAGTGCGGATCGAGCGGGATGCAGTGGCCGCCGAGGCCGGGTCCGGGCGTGAACTTCATGAAGCCGAACGGCTTGGTGGCGGCGGCATCGAGCACGTTCCACACATCGACGCCAAGCTTGTCGCAGACCTGCGCGAGCTCGTTCACGAGCGCGATGTTGATCATTCGGAACGTGTTCTCGTAGACCTTCACGAGCTCCGCGGCTTCCGCGCTCTCGACGGGCACGATGTGATCGAAGACGGTCGAGTAGAACGCCTGGCCGGCCTGCATGCACGTATCCGTGATGCCGCCGAGGACCTTCGGCGTGTTCTTCGTCGTCCATACCGGATTGCCCGGGTCGACGCGCTCGGGGCTGAAGCACACGAAGAAATCGATGCCGGCCTTGAGGCCGCCCTCTTCGAGGAGCGGCAACAGCACGTCACGGGTGGTGCCCGGGAACGTGGTGCTCTCGAGGATGATGAGCTGACCGGGACGCAGCTGGTCGGCCAGCGTGCGGGCCGCACTCAGGATGTACGTGAGGTCCGGGTCCTTCGTCTTGCTGAGCGGCGTCGGGACGCAGATCGAGATGACGTCGCACTGCGACATCAGCTTCATGTCGGTCGTCGCGTGCAGGCGCTTCTTGGCGACGAGGCCTGCCACCGTCTCGTTCGACACATCGAGGATGTGGCTCGTGCCGGCGTTGATCGCGTCGGCGACCTTATCGGAGATCTCGAAGCCGAGCGCGCGGAATCCGGCTTTCCCGATCTCGACCGCGAGCGGCAGTCCTACATAGCCGAGCCCGATCACGCCGGCGACGGCCGTGCGGGTCTCGATCGCGGCCATGAGACGGGCGACGTTCGCGTCGGTGGTGGTGCTGCCCTGCATAGTGCTTTCCCTGTTCAGTATCACGTGACTCGTGCTGCGTGCTCAGGCGTCGTGGTCGGCAATCGCCGACCAGTGCCAGCCATCGTGTTACACCGGTACTCCATTACCGTTCGCGCCGGCGAGCACCTCATCGAGCTTAACGCCGACGATCGTGCTGATGCCCGGCTCCTCCATCGTGACGCCATAGAGCCAGTCGGCGGCTTCCATGGTGCGCGGGTGATGCGTGATCACGACGAACTGCGTGCGCTCCTTGAACGTCTGGAGCATGCCGATGAAGCGGCCGATGTTGGCCTCGTCGAGCGGCGCATCGACCTCATCGAGGACGCAGAACGGGCTCGGCTTCACGAGGTAGATCGCGAAGAGCAACGCGAGTGCCGTGAGCGCGCGCTCGCCGCCGGAGAGGAGGTGAATGCGCTGGGTGCGCTTGCCGCGCGGGGAGGCGCTGATGTCGATCGGGGACTCGAGCGGATCCTCGCTATCTTCAAGCCTGATATCGCATTCGCCACCTTCGAACAGCGTCTGGAACGTGGTCTGGAAGTTCTCGCGGATGGCGTTGAACGTCTCGTTGAAGAGGTCCTTCGCGGTCTTGTTGATCTCGCGGATGGCCTGCTGGAGATCGTCGCGGGCTTTCACCAGATCGTCGCGCTGGGTCGTCAGGAATTCGAGGCGGCCGCTCTCCTCGGTATACTCGTCCATGGCGAGCATGTTGATGGGGCCGAGCCGCTCGATGTCGGCGGTGACCGCGTTGAGCTCGCCCTTCATGACATCGACGTCCATGTCGAGCAGCGTCGCGTCCTCGAGCAGCTGCTCGAAGGGCTTTGCCCACTCGGCCTCGAGTCGCTCGCGCAGACGGCGGTCGGCCGCGTCGGCTTCGGTGCGCTGGATCTCGAGGCGGTGGCGGAGCTCGCTCCGCTCATCGGTCGAGCGACGGAGCGTGCGCACCTGGGCCTCGAGGGACATGGCGGAGTCGGCGGCGGCGGCGAGCGCCTCATCGAGCCGTCGCAGCTCGACGGCGACCTCATCGCGCTGTGCGAACAGCTCCTGGAGCCGGTCGCCGGCCCCGGTGCTGACGCCCGAGAGCGTCTCGAGCGACTCGACGTGCTCGCGCTCCTCGCGGTCGAGCTGCTCGAGCCGCTGAGTGGCGCCGTGCAGGTCCTGCTTCGTCTGTGCAATGCGCCGGTCGAGCGCCGTGAGTGCGCCTTCCGCACGTGCATGCCCGACACGCAGCTCGGCCTCCTCGTCGCGTACTTCCTCCCACGCGGCCTCGCGTTCGGCGAGCGATTCCGTCGCCTGCTGCCACTGGAGGCGATGCTCACCGAGTCCGCGCTCGAGATCGGTGCGTGATGTTCTTGCGGTCTCCGCATCGCCGCGTGCGCGTTCGATCAGTGCGCGCAGGTCCGCGCGGCGGCGCTCCAGGTCCTCGCGCTCCTTGTCGGCACGGCCGCGCTGGCCGGCGCGCGTGGCCTCGTCGGCGTTCGCGCGCCTGAGCTCCAGGTCTGTGGCCTGGATCAGTGCGCGCAGCTCGCGCAGCGCCTCGTCGGCATCGTGGATCCGGGCTGCAAGGTCATCGCGTTCGGTGAGGCGCTTGTCGCGCTCGTCCGCGGCCTCGGTCGCTTCGCGCCGCAGGCGCTCGAGGCGTTCCCTGCGGCCGAGGAGCACGGGTTCGGAGGCTGGAGTCCCGGCGAACTCGAGGACGCTGATCAGCGCTTCCAGTTTTGGCAGCGCATGCTCGGGAAGGAGGGCTACTGTTCCCTGAACCCTGGTTGTGGGACCGGTAGTTGGAGAGTTATGGGGTGTGGGTGTGGCAGTGGGTGTGGCGGATGGGTGGGCGTGGGACCCGTCGTTCCCGCTCCCGCTTCCGCTCCCCAGCCCTGTAACACTCCCACTCCGAATCCCACTACCATCCTCGCTGTGCAGCGCCACCCACTCGCGCATCCGCGTCGCGGCCTCCTTGTCACGCACCACGAGAGCCTGGAGCAATGACCCGAGCGCACCTTCGACAGCCGCAGCGCGGTCCTTCGGCAGGTTCAGGAATTCGGCGACCGGTCCGATGAGGCCATCGATGTTGCCGCGATCGTTCAGCGCAGCGGCGACGGCGGGTGCGAAGCCCTGGTACTCGCGCTCGATCGTCTCGAGTGCCGCGACCTGCGAGGCGAGGCGGTTGGCGTGGTCCTCCGCGGCGGAGAGCGCGCGCTTAGCCTCGAGCTCTGCCTCACGCGTTGCAGTGATGTCCTGCTCGAGCTCCTCGCGCTGCGCGTTCAGAGTTTCTATGCGTTCCTCGAGGTGTCGCGCCTGCTCGGCGAACAGATCGCGCTGCTGCTCGAGCTGCGCGAGATGCGCGAGGATCTCGGCCTCTTCATCATCGAGCTGTTCGAGACGTTCGGCCGCATCGTGCGCCCGCGCCTCGGCGCCGGCCGCATCCGCCTCGAGGCGCGCGAGCTGGCGTGTGAGATCGTTCTCGCGGGAGCGCGCCTCCTCGTCGGCACGTCGCACTTCGGTGACTTCCTGGCGCAGCACGCTCTGGCGCTCCTGCACCTCGAGAACGCGCTCTCCGAGCGACTCGACGACGCCCGCCTGACCGACGCGCTCGTGCTCGACTTCCTGGAGCTCCGACTCGAGTGTCGCGATGCGCACGTGCAGCTCGTCACGCTCGGTGCCGATCTGCACGATGCGGCGCTCCGCGTGTGCGCGCCGCTCGGCCGCGACGGCGAGCTCGCGCTCCCGCTCGGCAATCATGCGCGACAGCTCCTGGTGCCTCTCCGCGACGAGGTTGCGTTCGCGTCCCGCATCCGTCGATTCGATGCGACGCTGCTCGAGCTCCGCCTCGGCCGTGGAGAGTGCCGCACGGGCCGCGGGCTCATCGCGCGTCAGGTCCTCGAGTACCCGCGCGGTCTCATCGAGCGTGCGACGCACGCGCTCCAGCTCACCGCGCGCGACGGACACCTCGAGGTCGAGGCGCCGGCCTCGCAGCTCCTGATACTTCTCGGCCTTCGTACGCTGACGGGCGAGGCTGCGGACCTTCGTCGTGACTTCCGACACCAGGTCCTCGAGGCGTGACAGATCGTTCTCCGCGCCTTCGAGCCGCCGCTGCGCGGCCTTTCGCCGATCCTTGTAGCGACCGATGCCGGCCGCCTCCTCGAACATGTGACGTCGCTCATCCGGCCGATCGGACAGGATGGAGTCGACCATGCCCTGCTCGATGACCGTGTAGCTGTTCGCGCCGAGGCCGGTATCGCGGAACATGTCGAGGATGTCGCGCAGCCGGGTCGACTGGCGATTCAGCAGGTAATCGCTGCCGCCCTCGCGGAACACGACGCGCTTGATCTCGACGTCCTTGTGCGGCATCGCGAGACGCTGCTCGCTGTTGTCGAACTCGAGCGCGACCTCCGCGCGTGCGAGCGGCCGGCGCTGCGTGGTGCCCTGAAAGATGGCCTCTTCCATCTTGGAGCCGCGGATCGCCGAGGCGCGCTGCTCGCCGAGCACCCAGCGAATCGCATCGCTGATGTTCGATTTGCCACATCCGTTCGGCCCGACGATCGCCGTTATGCCATCGTGGAATTTCAGCTCGGTACGGTCTGCGAAGGACTTGAATCCCTGCAGTGTGAGACGACGAAGCTTCATGGAATGCTGCTGCCCGTTGGTGTTGCGAGGGAGTCTCCTGCGGTCACGCTGTCCCCCTCCGTTCCGATTGGTAGTACTGATGCGGCGCTGCCCGTCCGGGTGACGAGCGAATCGCGGATGCCGGCGGACCGCAGCATCTGCCGCGTCACGTCCGCCTCCGCATCGCTCCGGAAGCCACCGACGTACAGGCGGTAGAGCGGGGCGCCATCAACGGCCGTGCCCGCGAGCACGTAGGCCGGAATGTCGAGCCGACGCATAATCTCGCGCTGCTCCTGAGCCGCTGCCGCGGTGGAGTAATCGCCGATCAGGAATGCGAGCGGCGTCGCCCGCACGTCCGTCGGCGTAGCAGCCGTCTTGTGCCCGCGCGCGATCAGCGTGTCGCGCAGCGCGAGCGCCGCCGCGGAATCCGGCACCGGCCCTGCCATCACGTGATAGAACAGCGTTCCGTCCCGCTCCAGCGGCTCCACGTGGAAGAGCAGCTCTGGCTCGATCGCCGAGAGATCCGCGACGCGGTTCAGCGCCAGCGGCAGCTCACGATGCGCCTCGATCGCGACGACGAAGGGTAACGCATTCTGCTCGATCGGTGCAGCGGATGGTGGAGCCGGTTGCTCCGGCTGCGGCGCCGCGGCCGACGGCAGGCTCCCGAGCCGCCCGCTGAGATAGTGCCACGCCCCCGCCAGCAGGCTCACGAGCAGTACGACCCCGATGGTCCAGAGAAGAGGTCTGTGGTACCGCTTCATCCCCTTCGGCCGCGCGTTCGCTCTCGGCCCCGCGGCGTCAGCAGGCCCGCGGCCGCGCTCTGTCTTCGCGGTATCGGCGGT
>DATABQ010000197.1:0-3687 GCA_036259495.1 Longimicrobiales bacterium
CGCGCTCTACACGTTCTGGATCGCGTGGAAGCTGTACAATACGCCGGATTAGAAAGGTTGTGGGATTGGGATTGGGTGTGTTTCCGGGTGTGGGTGAGGTAGTGGATGTGGCCAATGCACCATCGGACCACTCCCACCCCCAAGCCCTGTAACTATCCCACTACCAATCCCACAAGCTGACTGTCCCAGCCTCAGACCGCCGACTGTTCCTCTTCACTGATGCCGCGATCCGCATGGACGCGCCACGTATTCGACACCGGACCGGCGTGCGTGCGGCGGCCGGTCACGGGGCTGATCTCGAAGAACTCGATCGTCGGATCCGTTCCCATGCGCTCCAGGCTGCGGAGAATTCCGGCCGCTTCGGCCTCTGAGCCGATCGCCTCGATGATCTCGGCACGGAGCGCGGACGGGTCTCCGGCCGCTACTGCTTCGCGCTGAATGGTGAACGACTGCTTCATGGATTTCTCCTCTCGAGCGGGATCGAACGGTGGGCCGGCGTCGGGGACGCTTCCTGAATATAGCGGTTTCTGCAGCAATCCGCCTGAAGCGGTGAATGGCCGATGGTCAGGGGTCACCCTATACTCCCGGAATGATCGTCCATCTCATCGACGGCACGTACGAGCTGTTCCGCCACTTCTACGGCCTGCGCCGCTTCAACAAGAAGGGCGACCCGCCGCTGGGCGCGGTGCTCGGCGTCCTGCGCACGGTGCTCCAGATGGTGGAGACGGGCGCGACCCACATCGGCGTCGCGACCGACCACGTCATCGAGTCCTTCCGCAACGACCTGTGGCCCGGCTACAAGACCGGCGCGGGCATCGAGCCCGCACTGCTCGCTCAGTTCCATCCGCTGGAGGAGGCGCTCGATGCGATGGGCGTCGCCGTATGGCCGATGATCGAGCTGGAGGCCGATGACGGCCTCGCCTCGGCCGCCCATCTGGCCGACCAGGACGAGCGCGTGGGCAAGGTCTGCATCTGGACCCCCGACAAGGACCTCGCCCAGTCCGTGCGCGGAGATCGCGTGGTGCAGATCGACCGGCGCGGCAACAAGATCCGCGATGAGGCGGGCGTGGTCGAGAAGTTCGGCGTGAAGCCGCCCCTCATCCCCGACTACCTCGCGCTCGTAGGCGATGCGGCGGACGGGTTCCCGGGAATACCGGGCATCGGCGCAGTCTCGGCCGCGCGCCTGCTGAACACGCACGGCGGCATCGAGGGGTTCCCGCCCAGGGTGCTGGGCGAGAGCCGTGAGCTGGCGCTGCTGTTCAAGGATCTCGCGACGCTCCGGACGGATGCGCCGCTGTTCGACGACGTCGAGATGCTGCGCTGGCATGGTGCCACGGACGCATTCGCGGAGTGGGCCGATCGCATCGGCGACGAACGTCTGCTCGAGCGGTGCCGCAAGGCCGAAGAGCTTTCCAACTCACGGGAAGCGACGTAAGATCAGGCACTCATGAACATGGATCATCTCACCGAACGAGCTCCGCGGCGCATGCTCCAGGCTACGGGTCCGATGCCCCGGCGCCTCGTGTCCGACGTGACGCTGGCGATTGTCGTCCTCGTGCTGGCCGTCGGAGCATCCGCGTGCAGCAGCACGCGCGCGCGCGACATCGACCTGACGCCGATCCAGACGCTGCCGCACACGGAAGCCGACGTCCACTTCATGTCCGGCATGATCCCGCATCACGCGCAGGCGGTCGTCATCGCCGGGTGGGCGGCCGAGCGCAGCGACCGTTCCGATGTCAGGATCCTCGCCGAGCGCATCATCATCGGCCAGCGCGACGAGATCGCGCTCATGCAGCGCTGGCTCCGTGACCGCGGCGAGCCCGTTCCCGACGCAGACGCGACACACCTGCGGATGACGATGAACGGGATGGAGCACGACATGCTCATGCCCGGCATGCTGAGCGACGAGGATCTCGCGCGACTGGAGCAGGCACGCGGTGCTCAGCTCGACAGTCTCTTCCTCACGTACATGATCCGCCATCACGAGGGTGCAATCACGATGGTCGACGACCTGTTCGGCGCCGCCGGCGCGGCCCAGGACGAGGTGGTCTTTCGCTTCGCATCCGACGTCTACGCAGACCAGACCACCGAGATCGATCGCATGCTCACGATGCTCGACAGCCTGACTGTCGACGGCAGCGTGCGCTGAGCAGTTCTGTCGTTCGTTCCTGCTGCGCCACTCCAACGGAGCTCCACATGACAAACCCATCGCTTTTCGACCGGCCGTTCCGGTCGACGACGGTCCTGTTCGCGACGCTCGCGATCGGACTGCTGTCGCTCTCGGCATGCGCATCGACCCCTTCCGCGACCGGCACGGTCTCGCATGACATGTCGACGTCGCCGCCGAGTCCCGACCCCCGCATCGGTCTGGCTGCCGGTCAGCTCGACGCCGGACAGGCCGCGTGGAACATGACGCTGCTGTCGAGCACACCGCCGGCCGAGGGGTTCGTCGGCGTGACCAACTCCGACCTCGCGTTCAGCGGCAACTACGTCTACCAGGGCAATTACAACGGCTACCAGGTGTGGGATGTATCGAACCCGCGCCAGGTGACGCTCAAGACGTCGTACCTCTGCCCCGCCTCGCAGAGCGACGTTTCGGTCTACAAGCATCTCCTGTTCGTGTCGGGCGAGGGCCAGTCCGGGCGGACCGACTGCGGCGCGCAGGGCGTGCAGGACTCCGTCAGCGCGATACGGCTGCGCGGCATCCGCATCTTCGATGTCAGCGACGTGATGAACCCGAAGTACGTCGCGAACGTGCAGACGTGCCGCGGCTCGCATACGCACACGGTCGCATCCGATCCGCGCGATGACGAGAACGTCTACATCTACGTGTCCGGCTCGTCGCGCGTGCGTTCGCCGAGCGAGCTGCCCGGGTGCTCGGGGCTGTCGCCGGAAGAGGATCCGAACTCCGCGCTGTTCCGCATCGAGGTGATCCGCGTCCCGCTCGCGAATCCGGAGCAGGCCGCGATCGTCAGCTCGCCGCGCATCTTCAATGATCTGGCCGCCCCGCCGCGTCGCGGCCAGCCGGCACGCGCGGGTGGACAGCGTCGTCCCGTCAACGCGGCCGCGGCCGCGCGCCGGCGCACCGGCCCGACGCAGTGCCACGACATCACGACGTATCCGGAAGTCGGGCTCGCCGGCGGTGCGTGCGGCGGCTACGGTCTGCTGCTCGACATCAGCGACGTCGCGAACCCGCGCCGCATCGATGCCGCTGCCGACTCGAACATGTCGTTCTGGCACTCGGCGACGTTCAGCAATGACGGCGACAAGGTCCTGTTCTCCGACGAGTGGGGCGGCGGCCGCGGCGCGCGCTGCCGCGCGGAGGATGACATGAAGTGGGGCGCGAACGCGCTGTTCACGATCGAGAACCGCCGCATGAACTTCAAGACGTACTACAAGATGCCCGCGGCCCAGACGGAGTGGGAGAACTGCGTCGCGCACAACGGTTCGCTGATCCCGATCCCGGATCGTGAAGTCATGGTGCAGGCCTGGTATCAGGGCGGCATCTCCGTGTTCGACTGGACGGACGTGAACAACCCGAAGGAGATCGCGTTCTTCGATCGCGGCCCGCTCGAGGATGGCGAGCTCACCAGCGCCGGCTCATGGTCCGTGTACTGGTACAACGGCAACATCATCAGCTCCGAGATCGCACGCGGCCTCGATGTGCTGGCACTGAACCCGAGCGCG
>DATABQ010000198.1:0-5024 GCA_036259495.1 Longimicrobiales bacterium
ATCACGAAACCGACACCCGCCATGGCCAGACCGAAGGCAAATTTCGACGGGCTCGAGAGATCGATGCCGCGCCTGCTCAGACCCACCCAGACGGCTGCGAACACGGGAGCGAGCAGGATGATGAAGAACGCGTTCACCGACTGGAACCACGTCGCCGGGATCTCGAACCCGCCCAGCTGCCGGTCGGTGAAATCCGCCGCGAACAGGTTGAGCGATGTGGGAGCCTGCTCGAAAGCCGACCAGAAGACCATCGCGAACAGGAACAGCACGACGATCACGCCGACCCGTTTCTTCTCGTCCGTAGTGAGTCCACCGGTGAAGAAGACGGAGAGGAAGAACAGCGCGACCGCTACCAGCGTGACGTCGCGCAGCGTCGTGCCGATTGCCTGCGGGTCGATCGTGATTGCACCGGTCGCGGCGAGCACCACTACGACCGCGAGGATGCCGAGCCCACCGCCGAGCACGCCCTTGATGATCCGTTCCTGCTTCGCCTGCCTGGCCGGGTCCGGGTCGCGCGAAGGCTCCAGTCCGATGTTGCCGAGCGTCTTCTTCGAGCGCAGCGTGAACACCGTCAGGCCGATCAGCATGCCGACACCCGCCGCACCGAAGCCGTAGTGCCAGCCGACCTGCTCCCCCAGGAACCCGGTAATGAGCTGACCGAAGAACGCGCCGAGGTTGATCCCCACGTAGAAGATCGAGAACCCTGCGTCGCGCCGGGCTCCCCCCTCGGGATACAGGTCACCGACGATGGCAGAAATGTTGGGCTTGAGCAGACCTGTGCCGAGCACGATCAGGATCAAACCCAGGAAGAACGTGACCTTGCCGTTCATGAAAGCGGACAGGCCGATCGAGATGTGACCGAGCGAGATGAGCGCGGCACCCCACCAGATCGCACGACGCAGACCGAGCCATCGGTCCGCCACCCAGCCGCCGGGCAGCGACGCGAGATACACGCAGAACCCGTAGATGCCGACGATCGCCGATGCCTGATCGCGGTCGAAGCCGAAGCCGCCTTCTGCGAGCGCGGCGGCCATGAACAGCACGAGAAGCGGCCTGAGCCCGTAATACGAGAACCGCTCCCACATCTCCGTGAAGAAGAGCGTCGACAGCCCCTTCGGGTGGCCGAAGAATCCGGTGGTGCTCGTTTCCTCAAGGCTGGGCGGCGGCTCGTCCCCTGCGACGGTCCCGGCCTGCGGCTGCTCGAACATCGAATCGTCTTTTGCCATATCCGCCTGGTAGATGGCTGTCTCGAGATCCCGCGGCGCGGGCGGTCACCGTGTGTGACGCTGTCGGGGTCGCGCCAAGTTAAAGCGCACCCCCTGCCCACGCCACAGAGTTGCCGCTGCGCGCTCCCCTCACCCTCAGCGCGCCGTCCATTCCCACGGCGACATGCGCGGCTTACCTTTGCGCCTCGCCGCGGCTCTCACTTCACGCATGACGGCATTCACTTCACGCACGACATGGATATCAAGATCCTTCGCATGCTGCGCGCGCATCCTCTCGCGCGCGAGCTGTCCGCCGACGATCTCGACTATCTCGCCGGCCACTCACGTACCATCGGCTATCTCCGTGACACGTTCATCTTCCACGAGAGCCAGCCGCGCCGGTTCTGGGGCATGCTGCTTAAAGGGCGCGTATCGCTCCTCAAGGGACCGCGTGGCAGGCCGCAGGTGCTCTATACCATGGGTCCCGGGGATTCGTTCGGCGAGGGCAGCCTTCTGGACGACTACCCGCACTCGACGTCCGCTCTCGTCATGGAATCCGCGGAGATCCTCGAGATCCCGCGCGATGCGTTCTCGCACATTGCCGGGGAGCGGCCTGACCTGTACCGCCGCCTGCTGTCCGCCGCCGCACGCATGATCGCCGAGCGACTCAGCTCCGCCGCCGCGCGTGCGACGGGCCGGGGCGAATCGTACCTGTCGGGCGAAGTCCGGCGCGAGAAGGACCTGCTTGGCGAACGCGATGTACCCGCTGCCAATTACTTTGGCATTCAGACGCAGCGTGCGGTCGAGAACTTCCCGATCACCGGTATTCCGATCGCGCAGTTCCCCCATCTGATCCGCGCCCTGGCGGCAGTGAAGGAAGCGGCCGCTGCGGCCAACCGCGAGCTCGGACTCCTGGGCGATGAGCAGGCGGATGCGATCGTCCGTGCGTGCCGCGAGATACGCGATGGCAATCTCCACAACCAGTTCGTCGTGGATGTCATACAGGGCGGGGCCGGCACATCGACGAACATGAACGCCAACGAAGTCATCGCGAACCGCGCGCTCGAGCTGCTTGGCCATCCTCGCGGGACGTATGACATCGTGCATCCGAACAACCACGTGAACCTGTCCCAGTCGACGAACGACGTGTATCCGACATCGCTCCGGATCGCGTCGAGCTGGGGGCTGCGCGATCTGAGTCAGGCGCTCGCCTCCCTGCGTGACGGATTCCTGCTCAAGGGGCAGGAGTTCTCCGACATCGTAAAGATGGGACGCACACAGCTCCAGGACGCGGTGCCGATGACACTGGGCCAGGAGTTCCACGCCTACGGCGTCACGATCGGCGAGGACATCGATCGCCTTCGCGAGATGGGCGTCCATCTGCACGAGATCAACATGGGTGCGACGGCGATCGGCACCGGCATCAACACCGATCCGCGGTACGCCGGACTCGTGCGCTCCCACCTGAGCGACATCACCGGCCTGGACCTCGTCACGTCGCCCGACCTGGTCGAAGCGACGCAGGATACCGGAGTGTTCGTGATGCTGTCCGGTCTGCTCAAGCGCGTGGCGGTGAAGCTCTCGAAGATATGCAATGACCTGCGCCTGCTCTCGAGCGGACCGCGCGCCGGGCTCGCCGAGATCCGGCTCCCGGCCATGCAGCCCGGCTCGAGCATCATGCCCGGCAAGGTGAATCCTGTCATACCCGAAGTCGTCAATCAGGTCTGCTACCAGGTGATCGGCAACGATGTCGTAGTGACGATGGCGGCGGAGGCCGGCCAGCTCCAGCTGAACGTGATGGAGCCCGTCATCGCCTTCAACATCTTCCAGTCCGTCGAGATGCTGACGCAGGCCGTGATCGTGCTGCGCGAGCGCTGCATCCTCGGCATCACCGCCAACCGCGATCACATCCGCGGCATGCTCGAGCGCAGCATCGGCATCGTCACCGCACTCGTCCCCTACATCGGCTACGACCGCGCAACCGCTGTCGCGCGTGAAGCGCTCGACACCGATCGCGGCGTCTACGAGCTCGTGCTGGAGAAGGAGTGGATGACCAGGGAGGAGCTGGACGAGATTCTCTCACCTGCCGCCATGACCAGGCCGAGAGCGATGCCGAAGGGCAAAGCGGGAGAGGGAGGGGGGAAGGGGTAGGGTTCTTTTCACCACAGAGCACACAGAGCACACAGAGGATCACCGGTGGTGAACTGCCGTGCGTCGGCTGATGCTTTGTTGTGATATGTATCTGACAACGGATGCGCCCTTTTGGTCCCACCCGGTGCTCAGCGTAGTGTGCCGATAGCGGCTCTGATCATGAAAGCCCGCGCGGCGAGTCTCACCAGCACGCGCTACGAGAATCTGTTCTCCGTGTGCTCTGTGTGCTCTGTGGTGAAAAAAGCCGTTCCCGTCCCCTCACCGGTCTCACCCGCTCGGCACCACGAGCCGGAACTGCGACCCCTTCCCGCGCTCGCTCCGCACCGTGATCCGTCCGCCGAGCAGTCGCGCGAGCGTGCGAGACAGTGCCAGACCCAGGCCGGTGCCGCCGTACAGCCGTGTCGATGAGCCGTCCACCTGCCGGAACTCGTCGAAAATGGCGTCCTGCTCCTCGGGCGGAATGCCGATACCGGTGTCTGCGACGATCCACTCCACGGCGGACATGCCGTCGTCAGTCGCAGCGCGTACGGTCAGTGTGACGCTGCCGCGCTCGGTGAACTTGTAGGCGTTGCTGAGAAGGTTCGTGAGGATCCTGACCACCTTCTCGCCGTCTGTCAGGACAGGTATGCGCTCCGCCCCGGCATCGAGAGAGACGCGGACAGCCGGCTGCGGTGCACCTGCGTCGTCGAGTGAGCGCTGCGCCAGGAGCACGGCGTCGTCCGGCGCTACGTTCAGTGCGGAGCGGCCGAGCTTGACCTGCGAGAGCTCGAGCAGATCGTTTATGAGATGCATGAGCGCGTTCGCGGAGCGCTCGATGCGCAGGACCGTATTGCGCTGTGCATCCGTCAGCGCTCCTGCCTGCTCCTCGCTCAGGAGGTTCGCGTAGCCGAGGACGGACGTGAGCGGGGTACGCAGCTCGTGACTGATGTTGGCGAGGAATTCGTCGCTCAGCCGTTTCGCTTCCGCACCGGCACCCAGGCGCTGATGCAGCACGGCGTTCTCCGTACGCAGCTCCTCCAGCTCACGGCGCTCTGCGTGCAGAGCAGCCACGCGCGCACCTGCCACTGCGAGCTGATCGGCAGTCAGCTTGAGCAGGTGACGCTCGTCGTCATCGAACTCGTGCGGCTCATCGAAGTAGAACGTGAGCGCACCCGTCGCCTGTGCGGCGGTCGCCAGGGGCAGTGATATGAGGGATACGAAGCCGAGCTCACGAGCGGGCTCATGCCATTCCCGCAGTGCCGGATCGGCGAAGACATCCGTCACCTCGACCGGCTCCAGGCGCGCTACGGCCCCACCGGTCGGTCCGCGCCCGACGCGCAGGCGCAGCTGGCCCAGGTAGCGGGCGGACGACTGCGGCCAGTTGTTGGCGCACGTCAGCTTGAGGAGTGCGGGGTCGTCGGGGTCGCGCTCGAACACGGAGCTGAAACTCGCACGCACCAGCGGCGTTACGCGGGCGAGTGCCAGCCGGTAGACCTCGATCGGGGTGCCTGCCGTGAGGAAGGCATTCGCTATTTCACGGGCGACGTCCAGCTCGCGGTCACGCAGCGAGGAGGTGGTCGCGTTCATTTGTCCCATACAGTGGCAGGAGGCTGGTGGCGGGCGGCGTTCCCTTGACGTTGCCGGAGGGCCTCCCTACTCTATTCGGCACTCGCCAGCGCCCGGCATGAC
>DATABQ010000199.1:0-4329 GCA_036259495.1 Longimicrobiales bacterium
GGGCCTGGCGCTGTTCCGACAGCTGCCCGAAGCCGTACCCGGCGCGTACCGGCTCCTCGGCAATCTCGTCTCCCTCGGCGCGGACCCTTCCGCGGACGAAGGAATGTGACCGCCGGTTGACGCGGCGGCGGCTAAACGAAAGGTTCCAGTCAGGCATCCAGTACTCATACCCGCAGTCGAACTACCCACGAAGAGGATTACATCTCATGCGACGTCGCACACTCTCCCTCGCGGCGGCCCTTTCGGTATTTGCCGGCGCGACACCCGCGCTCGGACAGACCTGGGCCGTGGAGGATCCCGTCCTGCGCCAGATCTGGGAAGTCGGAATGAACGACTCACAGGTCATGGACATCGCTCAGACGCTGCTCGACTCGATCGGTCCCCGGCTGACGGGCACACCGGGCTACGACAACGCGGCCGACTGGGCGGTCAGCACGCTCAGCAGCTGGGGTGTCGATGCGCGCAAGGAGCAGTACGGCACGTGGAACGGCTGGCGCCGCGGCGTGACGCACATCGACCTGATCAGCCCGCGCGTGCGGACGCTCGAAGGCATGATGCTGGCCTGGAGTCCGGGCACCGGCGGCCAGCCCGTCGAGGCGCAGGTCATCGCCATTCCTGCATTCGAATCGGAGGCAGCGTTCCAGGCATGGCTGCCTTCGGTACGCGGAAAGATCGTTGCGTCCGATTTCGCGCAGCCGACCTGCCGCCCCATGCGTCATTACGAGGAGTACGGTCAGACGTACAGCTTCGGCGGCCGGCGTTTCGGTGCCGAGCCGGAGGGCGAGGCGGGACCGGCGAATGCAGCGGAGAAGCTGGCGCAGGAGCGACGGGATGCGGAACGTGCATTCAGCGCCAACAAGCCGCGCGACATCCGCAACGTGCTCGAGGACGCCGGAGCGGTGGCGATCCTGGAGTCCAACTGGTCGAACGACCTCGGTGTGAACAAGGTCTTCGGCACCACCACCACGCGTACGCCGACGCTCGACCTCAGCTGTGAGGATTACGGCCTCGTCTACCGTCTCGCGGCCAACAACCAGGGACCCGTCGTGCGGATCACGGCAGAGTCAGAGGATCTGGGTGAGGTGCCGATGCACAATGTCATCGGCGTCGTGCGCGGCTCCGAGCTGCCGAACGAGTATGTCGTGCTTTCAGCGCACTTCGATTCGTGGGATGGCGGATCGGGTGCGACGGACAACGGTACCGGCTCCTCCATGATGCTCGAGACGATGCGCATCCTGCGGGAGACCTACCCGAATCCGAAGCGATCCATCATGATCGCACTCTGGGGCGGTGAGGAGCAGGGTCTCAACGGCTCACGTCGCTTCGTCGAGATGCATCCCGAGATCATCAATGGCATCCAGGCCGTGTTCAACCAGGACAATGGCACCGGACGCGTGCAGAACATCTCCATGTCCGGATTCATCGATGCAGGAAATGCGTTCGGGTCATGGATGGCACGTCTGCCGAGCACGTTGTCAAATCAGATCGATCTCCAGATCCCCGGCTCACCCGGTCGGGGCGGCTCCGACCACGCCTCGTTCGTCTGTGCGGGTGCGCCCGCGTTCAGTCTGAGCGGCATCTCGTGGGATTACGGCACCGCGACATGGCATACCAATCGCGACACGTTCGACAAGGTCGTCGCGGAGGACATCCGCAGTAATGCTACGCTCGCCGCGATGCTCGTCTATCTCGCCTCCGAGCACCCCGAGCGCATCTCGCGTGACAGGCGCTACACGGGTGACATTCCGTGGCCGCCGTGCCGTCCAGGCGCCGCTGCTTCGCCGCGTGCCTCCGGGAGCTGAGCGCGCAACGCACGAAATCACGAGAGGGCGGTCCCCGGCGGGGGCCGCCCTCTCTGCATATCCCTCCGAAAACGTCCCATCCATCCATTCCACTTCCGGTGCCACGGCCGCATAGTGGAACGGGCCGTCCGCAGGTTGTGGTCAGATCGCGTCAACCGACGGTTCGAAACGGTTCAGCGGCCGCGCTGACGTTCCGCTACATCGTTGTCCGACATGCACATGGCGCTGTCGCTCTGACGGCGCACGGAGTGCCTTCGACACGACCGCCGCACGAGGATCGGGAAATCGTTCGCAGCGGTCATGGCGCGACCACCGCGCCCAACAATCAACATCGGAGGTACACATGTCTGGAAGAGGAGAAGTCATTCACGGCAGCAGGCGCACGCGAATCATGCTCGCATCGCTGGGCCTGCTGGCCGCTCTGTTCCTTCTTGCTCCGCGCGACGTGCAGGGAGCAAAGACCTGGAAGGGCTGCGTGGACGAAGCATTCGGAGGATACAACGACTGCCTGATGGAGTCGACCAGCTGGTTCAACCGCAAGCTGTGCGACATCGACTGGGAGCTCGAGGTCACACTCTGCAGCGCATACATCATCGGTGACATCAAGAACGCGTACGAGGACGGCACCGCCAGGTAGAGCTGAGAACGATCCCGATCCTCGACGGCTTCACGATACGATCATTTCTTGTGAGGAGGATGTCATGAAGAACCGGAACGCAGCAGGTTCGATCGTCGGCCTGAAGGTGGTGGTCCTCGCGATGGCGCTGGTACTCGGTGGCGCCGTTGTGCGGCCACAGCCGGTCGAAGGGGCAGTCTCAACATGCATCGACACGACGTGGGCGGACTACAATGACTGTCTCGTCGAGGCGGGATCCGAGTTCGGCCGGAAGATGTGCGATCTCGAGTTTCTGGCCGATTACTACCTGTGCGCCAACAAGCTGCGCAGGTCCTGATGGCTTCGACACGGACAAAGGGAGCCCGGCTCATGGGAGCCGGGCTCCTCTGCCTGGTGGCTGGCTGCGGCGTAGCGGGGCCGACAGCGCCGGGCACGGGGTAACGTACAGCCCGTCGGAGACTCTCATGCGGCTCGGGGCGGAGGCTCTGGCCGGCGACGATATCGGTCTGGTCCGCGACTTCGATATCGCCGGGGACACGATATACCTGCTGGACGTAACCGGCCGTGTCGCCGTCGTGGAACGTGACACGTCCGGACTCCGCCTCACAGGTCACTTCGCGCGACAGGGAGCCGGACCGGGTGAGCTCCTGCGACCGAGCGGCATCGCTCTGGCCGCTGGCTCGGTAGCCGTCATGGACGGGACCCGGATTCAGTTCTTCAGCCGCTCGGGCGAGTTCATGCAGAGTACGCAGATTACGCTGCCGTGCATGATGGTGCTTCCGGCCATTGCTGCTGCCCGCGATGGTCTGTTCGTGCACGGAGGCTGTCTCCAGCGTGGTGTCGTCACCGACACAATGATGGCCGTCCTCGCGTGGTCGCCGGACACGAGTGCGTGGGAGATGATCGTGCAGACGCCCCGCTTCACGACCGACGGCTCCGTCGGCACGGTGTTCGGTGTGAAGTCGCTGCTGACGACGGGCTCGAACGGCAGACATGTATTCGGTGGAGGCGAAGCGAACTGTATCTGGAACGTTCTGGACGAAGGCGGCCGGCCCCACGCGGAGCAGACATGTCCCGCCGCCGGTGTCCTGTACAGAGCGGATCCGCCGCCCGCCGTGGCGCAGCGCCTGAGGGCGGGGAAGATTGCGGGCATGAATGTGGAGTGGCCGGAGACCCTGCCGGTCTACATGGAGCGGTTCGTCGCACGCGACGAGACCATCCTGCTACGTCCCTGGTCCGCCGACTCGGTGGTACTCCAGTCAGCGGCGCCGGCATCCGTCGATCTTGCCGTTGCGCCGTTGGAGGGACTGATCGGGTGCAAGGCGGGCGGCTGCCTGTGGCTCCTCGAGGACCAGTTGTCTCCACGTCTGATCGTGCTCGACAGGGCACGGATCGAAGCCATGATCGATGAGGCGGTAAAATGAAACCACCGGCAGTGACGCCGCGCCTGGGAGGCGCGCTCGTGCGGCGGGACCTGACGCTCAGCCTCGCGCTGCTCCTCCTGCTCGCGGCCGTGGCTGCCGCCGCTGCCGCATACGAGGTGCATGGCCCGGCCGGCGGCGGCGCGGTTCCGATGGTCGGGCGTATCCTGCGGCGATTCGACCTGACCGTCCTGGCAGTGATGGTCCTGTTCCTCGCGCTGCGCACGCCCTCGCGCGTCGAAGCGGACCACACGGCCAACTGGCTGCCGGCGTTCTTCGCAGCGGGCGGATCACGAGCTGCTTACGGCGCCGCCGTCGCCGCGACTTCGCTCATAAGCCCCACTGCCATCTTCATGGCGGCGGCCGTGGCGTTTGCAGTGTCCGTGAAGGTGCTGACGGGCAGCAATGAGCTGCTGCGTGTGCTGCCGCTCACGGCCGGGGCCGGCCTGCTCCTGCTCGGAACGTACGCCGTGCTCGCGGCCGCTGCAGG
>DATABQ010000200.1:0-3629 GCA_036259495.1 Longimicrobiales bacterium
TACCGACGTTGCCGGCTTCGTCGGTGCCGCGCAAACACAGGTCGTGGATGCCCGCGTCAGCGGGTGCCGCGAACGAGCCGCGCACGTGCTCCGACGGTGAATCGAACGCGCCGTCGCCGGCATCGAGTGCAATGGTGGTGGTGAAACCGTCGAGGCTGGCTTCGGCACCGGTGATCACACTGCCGCCGGTCGCGGCATCATGGACCAACCCCGAAAAATCGATCGACATGCCGGCGGCGACGGGGTGCAGGGCGCCGGAGAGAGCGCTCGCCACCGGTCCGTCCAGATCCGCTATCGGCACGAACTCGATCGGACCGGCATCGCACGCCGCGCCCTGTGGCCGCGGAGTGCCGGCCAGGTCGAGCGCCATGCAGCCGTCGTCGACACCGCGATCGATGACAGGGCTGCCGGGCAGTACCGTGTAGCGCGCGATGGCGCCCGCGGGACTTGCGGCGGCGAGGCCGAAGCTGGCTTCCCAGTCGCCGGGCACGATCGAAATGTTGGTCGAGTTGTCCGCGTCGAGGCCCGTCAGAAGAGGGAACGGGACGCCGAGCACGTTGCCGCGGATGTCGGCACCCGCGTCGATGGCGGCGACATCGAACTGCTCGGGCCCGTTCAGGTTGCCGGCCACGATGGAGTTGAACAGCTGCAGCGACGCGTTCGAGCCGCCGTTGAGCACGGCCGCGCCCCAGGCTCCATCGTCCAAGTCCGGCAGCGTGTTCATGAAGACACCGACGTGGCGGAGCGTGACCGATGCATCGTGGCCGAAGATCGTGCTGCCGGCCACCGCGCCGAACTCGGGAGCGGTCGCCGTGTTGAATCGGACGAGCGTGTTGGCCACGTCGAGCGAGCCTTCCTGGCTGATAATGGCTCCGCCGCGGCCGCGTCGTGCGTGGTTCCCGTCGATCGTGCTCTCGCGGATCTCCATGGCAGCGCGGTCGTTGAAGATGGCGCCGCCGCCATCGGCCTCGTTGCCTGTGAACAGCGTTCGGAGGACCAGCGTATGGGCCGACTCGCCGCTGCTCTCGAGAGCACCGCCCTGTGCGGGGCTGCCGACCACGACGTTGTCCTCGAACCGGCTGTCGCGAACTACCAGAGTGCCGGTGTTGTTGCGGACGCCGCCGCCGCCGGAGGCGAGCGCCGACTGCACGTGGTTGGCGATCATGTCGCTGCCGTCGATGGTCAGCGTGCCTTCGCTGTAGATGCCGCCCCCCGTGCGGCTCGCCACATTGTCGCGGATCATGCTGCGCACGATCGTGAGCGTGCCCGTGCTGGCGATGCCGCCGCCGAAACCGCCGCTGTTGCCGGCGATCTCGACGGCTTCGAGAGCCAGCGCTCCGAAGTTGTTGATCGACCCGCCGGCGGTGCCGACGCCACCGGTCAGACGAATGCCGGAGATCGCGACCGTCGCCTCGGGTCGTACGACGAAGTGTCCGTAATTCGTGCCGATCGCTGCGGCAGCGATCGTCAGGTGCTCGGCGCCGGGTCCGGCAATGACGATACTCCGCTCGAGTGGCATGCCCGGCGCCGACAGCTGGATCGTGCCCGTAACTCCGAACGTAATGTGCTCTCCGTCGACCGCCGCGCGCACGGCCTCGCGCAGCGAGCAATGCCCGGCAGTGCACCCGTCAGCGTCAAATACGTCGTCCAGTGCGTTCACCACCCAGTCACCGGTCGTTACGAGCGAGGATGGCGTCCTCGTAACGGGAGCCGCAGGATCATTCATGTCTTCGCAGGCGGTAGTGAGCAGGAGGGCCGCGAGCAGGGCGGACGCTGCCTGAATACGCATGGGGGTTCTCCGGGTGGCAGGTTGAGGTGTACTCGAATCACCATACGGTTCAGGCTCGCGGGTGGGATCACACACGTATTTGCAGGGGTTGACCACCAGACCCGTTTCGGTAGATTTATCGACTCGCCGGCAGACGGGCGGGAACGTCCACGCCCCCATCGTCTAGTGGCCCAGGACGTCGCGTTCTCAGCGCGAAAACCGGGGTTCGATTCCCCGTGGGGGTACTTCGCACGGAATGGGATTGGAATCGGGAGAGGGAGAGTACGCGGTCGCATAGCTCAGCTGGTTAGAGCGCACGGTTCACATCCGTGAGGTCGTAGGTTCGAGTCCTACTGCGACCATTCGCCGGCTTTGCCGGCAGTGGTGCTTCGCCCATAAAAAGGGCCGGCGAGACATCGCCGGCCCTTTGCCACAGCTTACCCGTCTGGACCTACTGCCGCGTCCACACCTCATCCACGAGCTCGCTGTCCTCGGTCAGCCGCACCGGATCGCCCGATGCGTCGAAGAAGAACCGGAACCGCGTCTCTTCCACCTCCTCGTTGTCATGGTACCAGACGGTGTCGCCCTGGATAAACCCGACGAGCGTTTCGCGCACGGTCTCGTTGACGAGGGCGAGGCTGCCGCCCGAGTGATCACGACGCACGAGGGAGTCGATCAGGAACGCCTCCGGCAGGTAGGAATCGTCGTTCACGGTGAGCGTCGTCAAATAATGTTCGATCGTGTCTTCCTCGGCCGTGATGTGCGTGTGTGGCAGGGTGCTGCCACCCTCCTCGACCAGTGTGTAGAGGCCGGCGAATCGCTCCGATGGCCGGGGCCCGGTCGCATCATCGTCGCCACAGGCTATCAGGAGCACGGACATGAACAGGACACCAGCTCGCATTTGGGTTCTCCTTTGAGGGGTGAGCGTGAAGAGCATGAACGAAGGAGTCGCGGTCAACGTTCGGGACGCGGCTACGACGGCCCTGAGCAGCGAGCGGACACGTTGACAGGTATGAAGCGATCAGAAGTACACGTGCTGCGGGGTTCGCCGGAAGCCCTCTGATGTCAAGGCATTCAGGCGACGCCTCAGCGGCTACCCATCGTCGTGTCCGGCACGACACGTGGAAGCACTACACGCGGCCGCGGCGCAACGTTCCTCAACCTCGTCGTGTCACGAGCGACACGGAGCGAATCCCTCAGAAAAACGGCGCGGGCGGCCGCGCGTATCGAATCCTGCAGCAGGATGGAATCGGGTAGCGGCGGCGCCGGAACGGTCTGCGCCGGGGGCGGCGGCTTGAAGCCGAACGGTATGCTGACGCCGCCACCTCCGCCCCCGCCGCTCGCTGCGACGCGGTTCGGCGGAAGCGGCCCGAGCTCCCTGCCTGCTCTGAGTACCCGTTCGCGCGTTTCACGCAGCGCGCGCTGATTGCTCGCCTCGCGCATTGGCACAGGCTCCGAGAACGGGCGTGCGTGGTACCGCAGGCGTTCCGCGACTGTGGCCTCCGCATCTCTATCCGTACCCGTTGCGCGGCCCGATCCTGCGGACTCCGGCGGATCTGCGCCGGGCGTGCCGAATGGCGTCGTCCGCTCCGTAGCTGGAGGCGGCGCCGCTTCGATCTGCAGGAGCTCGTCTTCATCGCGGGGAGAGAGAGACAGGACAGTGAATTGCGCGCCCGGAGTGGACGGCGTACCTCCAGCGCGACCGTGGGCTGGAGTCTCCATCACCGGATTCACGACCAGGACGAGCAGGTGGAGCAGCGCGGACGCAATGACGCCGAGGGCGAGGGGGTAATCTCGCCGCCCCCGGCGTACGCCGTCTCGCCGGTCCTGCCTCATGCCAATGCTCTCCTGGATTCGCTCC
>DATABQ010000201.1:0-2881 GCA_036259495.1 Longimicrobiales bacterium
GCAGACGATCGTTGATCGCGGCATTGTCGATCCCGAACGGATCGGCATCCTCGGCCATTCCTGGGGCGGCTATCAGGCTGCGTACCTGCCCACGCGGACGGACATCTTCGCGGCGGCGGTCGCTGGCGCTCCGATCACGAACTTTCTCAGCTTCGCGGGCGCGATTCACTGGGATCCCGGCATCGCGGAGTTCTCGCACTGGGAGACGGGACAGGCGCGGATGGCCGTGCCGTTCTGGGAAGACATGGACGCATACCTCCGCAACTCGCCGGCGCACATGATTCATGAGCTGGATACGCCGATGCTGATGATGTTCGGTGATGCCGATGGCACGGTGGACTGGCATCAGGGCGTGGAGTTCTACAACTTCGCCAGGCGCGCCGGCCACGATGACTTCGTGCTGCTCGTCTATCCCGGCGAGGACCACAGCTTGCGGGAGCGGGAGAACCAGATCGATTACCATCGCAGGATCCTGCAATGGTTCGGTCACTGGCTGAAGGGTGAGCCGCCCGCGCGGTGGATCACCGAAGGCACGACCTGGCAGGAGCGCAGGGAAGTACTGGACAGGAGTCGTTGACACGGTAACGGAGGAGGGGAAGATGAGGCGGAAGGCACAGGCGGTATGGCGCGGCGCGGGGCAGGATGGCACCGGCACGATCACATCGGGCAGCGGCGCGATGAAGGAGCAGCCGTACTCGGCGAAGACGCGCTTCGAGGATGAGAGCGGACGTTCGGGCACGAACCCCGACGAGCTGCTGGCGGCTGCGCACGCGAGCTGCTTCTCGATGGCGCTCGCATTTCAGCTCAGCGGCGCCGGCCACGCGCCTGAGGAGCTGAGCACGGAAGCGGTGCTCGAAATGCAGAAGAGCGACAGCGGCTGGAGCATCACCGGCAGTCATCTCAACGTGAAGGGAAAGGTGCCGGGCATATCGAAGGACCAGTTCATGGAGCTGGCGAACAAGGCGAAGGAAGGCTGTCCGGTGTCGCGGTCGCTGAGTGTGCCGATCACGATGGACGCGCAGCTCGGGTAATTGTAGCGACGGCAGGCGTCCTGTCGACGTTGATCGCCGCCATATTCCCACGCGGACTGCCCCTGGCCGGATGGGCATACGCGCTTCTGGGCATCGTGATGCCGTGGTACGGCAGCGTAGTCCGACGGCGGCGCGACGGCGCGGTATTCGCAGGAACATCGCCCCCGAACTGAGCTTTCTCCGGCCGGAGCCTGGCGTGCGCCGCACCTTGCCTGTCGTACTGAACGTTGCCGTGACCGCTGCTCTGGCCGTTGCTCTGGCCGCCTGCGGAGGCGAAGCGGGTGAAGCTCCCGCAGGCGCCGGGCAGGCTGCGAGCAATGCGGACCCGGGGCGGGCGGCGGTGGAGCGGGTGCTCGATACAGCCATCGCCCGCCTGTCGCAGCTCACCGATTCCATCGACGACCTCCTCCAGCCGGTCCCACTGCTCACGCCGTCGCAGGAGTCCGCGCTGCGCCGGTTCCCCAACAGTGCCCAGCTCGAGCGGGCTCGTTCGCTCGGGGCCCGTCCATCGGACAATGGGGAACTGGCCGAGTTACGGAGGGCCGGCCGCCTGATGGAGCTGGAGGACAGCACGGAGCTGTGGGCAGTGCGTGAGCTGGACCACTCGGTGGCGCTCGTGACGCCGGACGCGCACGCGCTGCTCACGCGCATCGCCGAGCGGTTCCAGGACCGGCTCACGGAGATGGGCCTGCCCCGCTACCGGCTGGAAGTGACCTCCGTGCTGCGGACGGCAGAATCGCAGGACGAGTTGCGCCGGACGAACATCAACGCGGCGTCCGGGACGAGCACGCACGAGTTCGGCACGACGCTCGACATCGCCTACAGCAGCTTCGCCGCACCGCAGGCAGTTTCTCTGGGCATCGATACATCGGATGCAG
The DNA here is from genome assembly GCA_036259495.1 of Longimicrobiales bacterium. Taxonomy (GTDB): domain Bacteria; phylum Gemmatimonadota; class Gemmatimonadetes; order Longimicrobiales; family RSA9; genus SH-MAG3. Next base: position 1,910 of record DATABQ010000201.1, read on the forward strand.
CGTGGCTCGAGCCGCGCATCGGCTGGATCGCACACGCCAGTCTGGAAGCTGCGGCAGCGCGGAAATCGCGCGAGCTTCAGGCGATCCTGGGCGAGGTCCTGCTGGACCTGCAGCAGGCGGGAGATGTCATGGTCACGCTCGAGCGGCAGCAGCCCGTCTACCACATCACGGTCGCGAGGGAACTGGCCGGCTGATGCGTTGAGATTTACCCCACAGGGCGTTCCGGAGAAGAACCGGTGGAGACCGTTCAGGTGCGCCGTCGTGAACGCGTGCGGATCTACCGCCAGCCGTGGGTGGTCCTCGTCTCCTCGCTCGCGCTCACGCTTGCGGCTGCAATCGTCGTGTCGAGGACTGCGCAGGAGCGTGATGAAGGCCGCTTCCGCAACGCGATGCAGGCGGCGGATGACCGCATTCAGGGGCGGATCAACGTCTACATCGCGTCGCTCGCGGCGGCGTCGCGCTGTTCGCCGCGTCCGATTCAGTCACGGCCGCGGAGTTCCGCAGGTACGTCGAGCGGCTGGACATCCACAACAGCTTCCCGGGCATTCAGGGGATCGGCTACAGCGCCAGGGTCGAGCATCGCCCGGAAGACGAAATCGACGAGCGTCACGAGATCCGGTTCCTCGAGCCGCTCGATAATCGCAATCGTCGGGCGCTTGGTTTCGACATGTACAGCGAGACCGAGCGTCGCATGGCGATTCGCAGAGCACGCGACCTCGCCGAACCCGCCATGTCCGGCCGCGTTCGTCTCGTGCAGGAGATCTACGGCCTGCCGCAGGCCGGCTTCCTGATCTATCTGCCCGTGTACGCGTCCGGCACCGTCCCGGGGACAGTGGAGGAGCGCCGTGCTCAGCTGACCGGGGTGATCTATGCCCCGTTCCGCGCGGACGATCTGTTCGCCGGAATCTTCGGCTCCGAGCAGTTCCCGCGGGTGGCGTTCACGGTTTACGATTCCGCCGCGCCCGACTCATC
>DATABQ010000202.1:0-3303 GCA_036259495.1 Longimicrobiales bacterium
CGAGCGAAGCGAATCACGCGCGCATGAATCAGATCCGCGCGGACGCCCGGCGCCTTGCCGACCCGCGCGGCATCGCCGCGGCGGAGCTGGAGCAGGCGGTATCACGAATGCCGTCCATCGTGTGGCTCGGCTTTACGGTGCACGGACCCGAGGCCTCGGGTGTGGAAGCGGCGATCGCGATGATGTATCAGCTCGCGGCGGGACAGGATGAGCAGACGCGGCTGGTGCTCGACAGCACGGTCGTGCTCATCGATCCGGTGCAGAACCCGGACGGCCACGAGCGTCACGCGCAGGATGTCAGGCGCATGCGGCCTGCGTGGGGCGTTCCCACGCATCCGTCGGCGATGATCCATTCCGGCACGTGGCCGGGCCCGCGCACGAGCCACTACTACTTCGATCTGAACCGCGACTGGTATGCGCAGTCACATCCCGAGACGCGCGGGCGGGTGCAGTCGATGCTCGAGTGGTGGCCGCACGTCGCAGTCGACCTGCACGAGATGGGCTCCAATTCGACGTACTTCTTCCCGCCATCAATGGATCCCGTCAACAAGATCGTGCATCAGAACATCATCGCCTGGTGGGATATCTACGCGGATGACATCATCGCTGCGTTCGATCGGAGCGGCTGGTCGTTCTTCAGGCGCGAAGGTTACGATGAGTTCTACCCCGGCTATGGGAGCTCCTGGCCGCTCTACACCGGTGCGGTAGGAATGACGTTCGAGCAGGCGTCGAGCCGCGGCGGTGCCATTCAGCGCGACGATGGGACGGTGCTCACCCTGGAGGAGGCGGCGCGGCACCATTACGCCGCCGCCTGGGCAACGACTCTCGGCACAGCCGTCCGCCGGGACCGGCGCGTGCGGGACTATCTGGCGTATCGCGAGAGCGCGATCACGGAGGGCGCAGGCACGCCGCTGCGGACGATCGTGCTCGAGCGCGACATGCACGCACGCGCGGACTCGCTCGCGCAGAAGCTGCTCGACAACGGCATCGAAGTCGGCAGAGTGACCGGGAACACCACCGTGCGCGGCGCCAGCCTGTACGGCGGCGACGGCAGCACGGTCAACGTGAATGTTCGCGCCGGGTCGTACGTGATCGACCTGTCGCAGCCGATGGGTCGTCTGGCGCGCGCACTGCTCGAGCCGGACGCGCCGCTCGACTCGGCATTCATAGCCGAAGAGCTGGAACGGCGCCGGAGCGGGATGGGCGATCGCTTCTATGACCTGACTGCGTTCTCGCTGCCGTTCACGTTCAATGTGCGAGCCTGGGGCAGCGGTGCCGACGTTGGGCCGGTGGAGCCGCTAACGCGTGCGTCGCTCGCGGCCATGCGACCCGCCCCGCCGCCGCAGGCGCGGTACGGCTACGCGTTCGCAGCCGGCAGTGAATCGTCCATTCGGCTGCTTGCATCGCTAATGATGGACAGCGTGCGCGTATGGTATGCACCGAGAAGCTTCCGTTCCGGCAGCTACGAGTTTCCGGATGGCGGGTATGTCGTTCGAGTGACGGGCAACCACCCGGACGTGCACGAGCTCATCCGCACGCATGCTGTCGCTGCGGGTGCGGCAGTGGCTCCGCTTGCATCCGCACGCGCCGACGAGGGGACCGACCTCGGCAGCAACAGCGTGTTCCCGCTCGAGTTCCCTCGTGTTGCGCTGGCGGCGGGCTCGCCCATCAGCGGACAGTCCTTGGGATATGCCTGGTACGCGTTCGACCAGAGGATCGGCTATCCCACGACAAAGCTCGACATCGACGCGATCACCGGCGCCGCGCTGGACGACTTCAACGTGCTCGTCGTTCCATCCGTATCGGCGGGTGCGATGAACGGTGCGCTCGATGAGAGCGGACGCGAACGCATCGCGCGCTGGGTACGTGCAGGCGGTGTTCTGATCACCGTGGATGCGGCGACCGAGTGGCTCGCCAGCGAAGCGCTCGACCTCGCCCGCATCGGCGTCCTTCAGGACACGGTGCGAGAGGGTGGCGACGGCTTCGAGGTGCCGGTGTCCGTGCCCGGCGCGTTCGTGAAGGCCGTCGGCGACACGCTGTCGCCGCTGATGGCGGGACTGCGCCCTTCCGAGCTGACCGTGCTGCTGTTCTCCTCGCGCGCGCTCGTCGCACCGGACGACGTGCGGCCGGGTGAGGAGGTCATTCGGCTGGCCGAGGAGCCAAAGCTGCGCGTCGCCGGGTACCTGTGGCCGGAGGTGCCGGCGCGCGTGGCGGGAAGGACGTATCTGTGGACGGAGGGTGTCGGCCGCGGGCGTGTGATCGGGTTCGCCGATGATCCGAATTTTCGCGACCTGTGGCGAGGCCTGTTGCCGCTGTTCGCGAACGCGGTGTTCATGGGAGGGAGCTTCTGAGGACGTCGCGCGCGCTGACGAACCAGTGTAAGAAGGGGGATTTTGGAGATGGCTGGAGATAATGGCTATGGAGTATCGCCATTTTCTCTTACATCCCCAGATCTCCTTTCACATGATTGTGTGACGGTATAGCGAACGACTTCCTCAGGAGGCAGCCATGCGACGTGAGGCGGCGGTTCGACGCGTATTCCTGCATGCACGCCCGCTGCTCGGCGCGCTCATTGCCGGTGGGTGCGCTGCGGGGCCCGCAGAGCACGACTTCGTCGTGCGTGACAGTGCTGGCGCGCACATCGCGGAGAGCACGGCGCCGCTCTGGACTGACGATCGGATCGTGATCCAGACAGAGCCGGCGGTCACGATCGGCGCGGCTGTCGACGACGAGTCGCAGCAGTTGTATCGCGTGAGGGATGCGGTGCGGCTGAGCGATGGCCGACTGCTCGTGCTGAACTCCGGCACGTCGGAGATCCGCTTCTACAGCGCCTCCGGTGACCACCTCCTGACCGTTGGAGGGGCGGGCGAAGGTCCGGGCGAGTTCAGCGGTCCGTCCTGGGCGCACGAGCGCAGCGATACCATCGCGGTCTTCGACCCGTACCAGGACAACGGCCGAATTTCCTATTTCACCCTCGACGGAATCTTCCTCGGCAGTGAGCGTGTTCAGCTGAAGGAGTTCGGCTTCGCATCGCCTGAGGCGATGCTGCCGGACGGATGGTTCCTGGGTGAAGTTGGCGAGGGGTCTATTGCACCAGGCGAAGTGGGCTACGTCCGTTACACGCGCGCGATCATTCGCTACCCGCGCGACGGCAGCCGCGTCGACACGATTGCCGTCGGACCCGGCGGCGAGAGATTCCGTGAGGCGTCAGGGGGCGGGATAGCACAGTGGGAGATTCCGTTCGGCAGCCATCCCTTCACCGCCCTCGGCACAGACCGCGTTTACCTCGGCAGTGGTGAAGGC
>DATABQ010000203.1:0-4572 GCA_036259495.1 Longimicrobiales bacterium
CTCGCGGCAAAGTACAGTCGGGAGCATGGCACCGAGGTGGACGAGGCGCGCGAGATCACCGTCACGTGCGGCGCTACGGAAGCAATGGCCGCCGCGCTGCTCGCGGTCACCAATCCGGGCGATGAGGTGCTGATCTTCGAGCCGTTCTACGAGAACTACGGACCCGACGCCATCCTCTGCGGCGCGACGCCGGTCTGGTTGCCGCTCGACCCATCATCACCGCTCGATCTGGACAGAGTGCGCGACGCCGTGACACGACGCACGCGCGCCATCGTCATCAACTCACCGAACAATCCTTCCGGCAGGGTCCTGAGTGCAGACGAGCTGCACGGCCTCGCCGCCATTTGCATGGAGTTCGATCTGCTCGCGATCACCGACGAGATCTACGAGCACATCGTATACGACGGCGAGCACCTGTCCATGCGCGCGGTCGAAGGGATGCGCGACCGCACCATCATGATCAGCGGCGCATCCAAGACGTTCAGCGTCACCGGCTGGAGGGTCGGCTGGATCGTGGCGCCTCCCGATCTGACCTCCGGTATTCGGAAGGTGCACGACTTCCTCACGGTCGGCGCGCCCGCGCCGTTGCAGGAGGCCTGCTCTGTGGCGATCGAAAGTCTCGGCCCGGACTACTACCACAACCTCGCCCACGCCTACCGGGAGCGGCGTGACGTCCTTGCGGCAGGACTCATCGAAGCAGGCTTCCGCTGCACGCCGCCCGCAGGCGCCTACTACATACTTGCAGACTTCAGCGCCATCTCCGACGAGCCGGACGACGCGTTCGCCCGACGACTCGCGCGCGGTACCGCCGCCACGCCTGGCATCGCTGCAGTGCCCGGGTCAAGCTTCTTCCACGATCCCGTCGATGGCCGCACCCTCCTGCGCTTCGCGTTCTGCAAACGGTTGCCGACGCTGGAGCAGGCAGTCGTTCGGCTGCGAGCGCTGACGGCGTAGTATCCAGTCCGATCGTGAACGCTCCTCTTGACAGTCTGGAAGAGACGCATCATCCTGTTCTAGACGCTCTACAGGACGGAGGATCGCATGTCGGATGTCGAGATCGTGCAAGGTACACTCGAGCTGCTCGTGCTGAAGACACTGTCGCTGGAGCCGATGCACGGCTGGGGGATTGGCCAGCGTATCGAGCAGCTCTCGCGGGATGTGTTCAACGTTAACCAGGGCTCACTGTATCCGGCGCTGCAGCGGCTGATGCGGAAGGGCTGGATCCGGTCCGAGTGGAGGGTGACGGAAGCGGGCCGGCGCGCGCGTTGGTACTCGCTGACGGCACTCGGGCGACGGCAGCTGGAAGCGGAGCGAGCGGACTGGGAGCGGTCCTCCAGGGCGGTGGGCTGGATTCTGAGCGCGACGCTGAAGGAGGTGCGCGGATGAGGAATCTGATTGCGGATCTGAAGGGACGGGTGAGGTCGCTGATTCGCGGCACTGCGGAGGACGATGCGCTGCGTGAGGAGCTGGAGTTCCACCTGGAGATGGAGCGGCGCAGGAATGAATCGAGTGGAATGAGCAGCGGCGATGCGTCGCGCGCGGCACGACTTCGTTTCGGCTCGAGCGAGCGCTGGCTCGAGGAGTCGCGGGATGCGCGCGGCGTTCGTGCGTTGACGGACATCGCTCAGGATCTCGGCCTCGCGTTACGCGAGGTGCGGCGGCGGCCGGCGTTCGCTTTTGTTGCCGTGCTCACGCTGGGACTCGGGATGGCGGGCGTGACAGCGGTGTTCAGCGTTCTGAACCGGGTGCTGCTTCAGCCGATCCCGGGTGTACAGGCATCGGAGCGGCTGGTGACGGTCCGGTTTCAGGAGGATGAGTGGAACGACACCGGTCTGTCGTTCCTCAACTTCCACGAGATTGCGCAGTCGCTCGGGACGTTCGAAGTGTTTGCAGGCTACACGTCGGTGCAGCTCCAGGTGCTGCCTGATGGCGGTCGCGCGACAGTGCTGGATGGCGTATCCATCGTGGGCGACTATTTCGGCGCGCTCGGGATCACACCCGCGCACGGCCGGTTCTTCGTCGCAGAGGAATTGGGCGCTGCGCCTGCAAACGTGGCCGTGATCAGTCATAGATTGTGGCGCGACGAGTACGGCAGCAGCGAAATCAGCGGTGCGACGCTGCGGATGAACGGCCACGTGTTCACGGTGGTCGGTGTGGCACCGCCGGGATTTCACGGTGCCGAGCGCCTCGGCACGACGGACGTGTGGTTGCCGCCGGCGGTCTACTCGGACCTGAGACACTTTTCGAGGCCGATGGCAGGCGACCGGAGCGCGGATGCGTATCGCCGCTTTTTCGGCAGGCTCGCGCCTGGCGTGACGGTGACGCAGGCGGAGCAGGAGTTGACGCTCGCGATCGATCGGCTGCGCGCGGCGTACCCCGAGGTGAGTGAGCAGTACGAGCGGAATCGACCGCGTGTGTATGCCGGAGTCGGCCTCGCGCCGCAATCGCGCGCCGGGGTGGCCCGCACGATGAAGCTGATGTTCGGCGTTGCCATGGTGGTGCTGCTCATAGCATGCGCGAACGTCGCGAACCTGCTGCTGTTTCGGGCGGTGCGCGCGCGCGGAGAGAGTGCCGTCAGGCGCGCACTCGGTGCATCGACACTGCGCATCCTGCAGCACCACGCTGCGCAGGGCATCGTTCTGGCCGCAGCGGGTGCCTCTGCCGGTCTCGCCCTGGCGCTCCTGCTCCTGCGCGGCGCGGGGGCGCTCGGTATGCCCGGCGTCGGTCAGGTGACTGATGTGCCGATCGATGTTCGCGTGCTCGGCTTTACGGCTTCGCTCGCGCTGCTCACGGCGATTCTCTTCGCCGCGGTGCCCACGCTGTTCTCGCGGAAGTGGGATCTTGTCACGAACCTGCGCGAGGCCGCGCGCGCCGAAACCGGACGGACGAGCTGGGTGCGAAACGGGCTGGTCGTACTTCAGCTCGCGCTTTCCGCCGCACTCGTGATCCCTGCCGCACTGCTCGCTCGCAGCGTGCAGAACCTGAACGACATCGATCTCGGGTTCGATCCCGACGGCGTCTACGAATTCTACACGACCGTGGAGCCGCAGGGCTATGACGTCGATCAGCGCGTGCAGCTCCAACAGCAGCTGCTCGCGACTTTGCGCGCAGATCCCTCCATCGTCTCTGCCGCCACCACCTCCTCGCCGCCGTTCGCGATGGCCAACTTCCTTGCGCGCGTGCGCGGCCCCGAGCAGGAAGGCGTCGAACCCGTGCTCGTCACCAATCACGCAGTGTCGAGTGGGTTTTTCAGCACCCTGAGCATCCCGTTCGTTGATCCTTCGCACGCCGGCGCGGCGGAAATCGCGCTGCGCAACGTGTCGCCCGACGCCGTCGTACTCAGCCGTTCCGCGGCGGAGCAGATCTATGGCAGCACCGATGCCGTTGGGCGTGCATACGTCGAAGAAGGATATGTCGAGAACTGGACGCGGCGCGTGGTGGGTGTCGTCGAAGACATCCACATTACCAGGCTGCGGGAGCCGCCGCCGCCCGCGATCTACCGATCGATGGGCGATGATTTCCGCGACGCCTTCGCCGTGCTGGTGCGTTCGCGCGCATCGGCAGACAGGACCGAGGCGATTGTCACCGATGCACTCGCCTCGACCGATCCGGCGCTGCCCTTCTTTCGCGTGCAATCGCTGCGTGCGGGAGTCGACCGAGCCATGGCCGAAGAGCTGCTGTTCGCGCGCCTCAGCGGTGTGCTCGGCCTCCTCGCCGCGATGCTCGCTGCCGTCGGACTCTACGCCCTGATGGGCTACTCCGTCGCGCAGCGCCGCCGCGAGATCGGCATCCGCATGGCGCTCGGCGCACGTGCCGGCCGTGTCGTCATGCTGGTGACTGGCGAGACCGTTCGTCTCACGCTCGTGGGGCTCGCCCTCGGATGCGTCGGCGGCTGGGCTCTGGCTCGTGTGCTGCGCAACATGCTGTTCGGCGTGGCACCACTGGACCCGGCCAGCTACGTCGCGGCCGCCATCTTCTTCTCACTCATAGCCGTGCTTGCGGCCGCGATGCCGGCGCGGCAGGCAGCCTCCGTGCAGCCGTCCGTCGCGTTGCGAGCCGAGTAAGATCTCGCCAGTTGCCTGCATGACGGCGTCGCCGTTGTAACACACGCGTGGCGTTGTAAACCACGCGTGGCCGTTGTAAAACAACTGGTCACGTCGAGCGATGTCGGGGCGTTCCCCAACACGGTTGCCAGTCGATCCACTACACCGAATGGTGATACAGCCGACGGAATCCCGGCGCCCCATTTGCTACCTTCAGGTCGTAAATGCGCAAACGAAGATCCAGGACGGACGCGGAAAGGCAGACAGGGTGGGTCGCCATGGGCGGAATCCCGGTTGACATTGCTGGTGTGAGCAGCTCGCGCGGCACATCGGCGACCGCGCCGTTCATCGTGCGTGAGCGCGTGCGGTGGAGCGATGTGGATGCCGCCGGGATCGTCTGCTACGGGATGTATCTCCGGTTCTTCGAACTCGCGGAGTCGGAGTTGTTCCGCACGGTCGGCTTACCCGTGCGTACCCTGTCCGGCGAGTACGGACTGTGGCTGGTGCGCCACCGAATCGAGTGCGACTT
>DATABQ010000204.1:0-3939 GCA_036259495.1 Longimicrobiales bacterium
CACCACCAGACGCAGGGAGGCCGCGCCGCGTGCGCGGCATTCGAGCCTGCACAGAAAGGCGGAGCCGTGCGCCGCGTTGACCCCGTCCGCAGCCGCGTCTATTCTTCCGCGCTCGCGCTCACTGCTGCCCTGGTCGCCGGCTGTGCCGCCACCGGCAACGGTGCGGTCGGAACGCCCGACTCGCAGGAAGCGCAGCGCCTCCAGGCGGCAACTGCGCCAGTGCGTGCGGCGCAGGTGACGTTCGACTGGAACATGACGGATCGCGATGCGCGGTTCAGCGGCCGGGGCGTTCTTCGTATCGACAGCGGCTACCGCGCGCGCGTCGACCTTTTCGGCCCGCGCGGGGAGACGCTCGCGGCTGCCGTCGTCGTCGACGGTAGCATGCGCGTCGTTCCCGGGGCCGCCGAGCAGATGCTGCCCCCGGCAGCGATGCTGTGGGCTTCGCTCGGAGTGTTCCGCGCACCGGCCGACGCCCCGCTCACGGGAACGACCGCGGACGACGGCGGTACATCGCTCGAGTACTCACGCGATGGGATCCGGTGGCAGTTCCGTTTCGACGGCGACCGGCTCGTGGGCACCGAGTGGACCGACGGCTCCGGCCGCCGTACGGTCGAGCTGACAGGCAACGCGGACCCGGCCTTTCCGGGCCAGGCCGTTTTTCGTGACTGGACCGAGTTCCGTGAGCTGACGCTGCGGGTCACCGACGTTGAAGAAAGAGCGGCTTTCGAGCCTGATGTCTGGATACTTCCGGGCGAGCATTAGACTCGCCGTCATATTGGTCCTGGCCGCAATGGCCGGCGCCTGCAATTACGGCCTCCAGGGCGGCGGCGGGTTTCCAGCGGAGATCCGCACCGTCTACATCGCCCCGCTCGGCAACGAGACGGTCGCATTCGACGTCGACGATCAGATCTACGAGGTGATGCGCGTGCAGCTGCCTCGCGCGCTCGGCCTGAGCCTCGCCGGAGAGGGGGCGGCCGATGCGATTGTGCGTGGGCGGGTGACCCGCTACGAGGATGCTGCGCAGAACTACCGCGCCGGTGAACCCGGCAGCATCGACGTCCTGCAGCATCAGGTTCAGATCACGACATCCATTCAGATCATCGACGTGCGCGAAGCCGTGATCCTGTACGAGCAGACGGCCGTCAGCGGCCGCGGCGTCTACAACCCCGCCAGCCAGACCGCCGAGTTCGCCAACACGCAGGCGATAGAAGCCCTCATTCAGCAGATCATCAATGGCGCCCAGTCGCAGTGGTAGGCTGAGCGCGCACGTGACGCGGTGACACTGCGGCTCGCTTCACGCGGGAGTACGCTCGCGCTGTGGCAGGCGCGGCACGTCGAATCACTGATGCGCGCGCTGCACCCGGAGCTCGACGTCGTGATCGACGTCCTCCACACGACCGGCGACCGCATCACGGATGTGCCGCTCGCCATGATCGGCGACCGCGGTCTGTTCACGAAAGAAGTCGACAACGCCGTGCTCGACGGTCGCGCGCATGTGGCGGTTCACTCGTACAAGGATGTGCCGACGCAGATTCCGCCCGGCCTCGTGCTCGGCGCCGTGCTCGAGCGTGAGGATCCACGTGACGTGTTCCTGCCCGCACCCGGCCGCACCTCCGCACTGCGCGATCTTCCCGCCGGCGCACGCGTCGGAACCAGCTCGCTTCGTCGTCGAGCACTCCTGCTCGCGAATCGCAGCGACATCGTCGTCGAGGACCTCCGCGGCAATCTCGACACACGACTGCAGAAGCTGAGCGAGGGGCATTTCGACGGCATCATCCTGGCCCTCGCAGGTCTCCGCAGGTTCGGGCGCGAGGATCTTGCAGGCGAGCTGCTCGACGCGCCTCACTGGCTGCCCGCGGCAGGGCAGGGTGCCCTCGCGATCGTGGCGCGCGCGGATGACGAGCAGACGCTCGCGCGGATGCGCCCGCTCGATCATGCTGCCACCCGCGCGACGACCGACGCGGAACGCTCCTTCCTCGCCCGCCTCGAGGGAGGCTGTCAGATCCCGATCGGCGCTCTCGGCGGCATCCAGGGATCCACCCTGACGCTCCACGGACTCGTCGCTTCGCTCGACGGCACGACTATCGTGCGCGGCAAGGTGAGTGCCGATTTCGGCGACGCACGTGGCGCCGGAGAGCTGCTCGCCGCTGATCTCAGCGCGCGCGGCGCCACCGATGTCCTGCGCGCGATCCGCGATGCGAACGAAACCGCTCCGCAGCCGCCCGCACCCTGATGAGTGCCATGGATCCCTCACAGAACATTCTGACGCGCGACGAGCTGCTGCGGCGGTACGCCAGACCGCGGTCGGAGCGCGTCGTGTTCACGAATGGATGTTTCGATATCCTTCATCGCGGCCATGTCGCGTATCTCACACAGGCCCGGGCACTGGGCGAGCGCCTTGTGGTCGGTATCAACACGGACGATTCCGTCCGCCGCCTGAAGGGTGCCGGCCGCCCTGTGGTCGAGCAGGATGACCGTGCCTATGTCCTCGCCGCTCTCACCTGTGTCGACGCCGTCACACTGTTTGACGAAGACACGCCGCAGGATCTCATTGAGGCGCTGCTGCCCGACATCCTGGTGAAAGGGGGGGACTACTCCCCCGAACAGGTCGTCGGTCGCGATGTGGTGGAGAGTCACGGCGGCCGCCTCGTTCTCATCCCGTTCGTCGAAGGCCGTTCCACCACCCGCATCCTTCATCGCATTCAGAAAGCTGATCATGAATCGACCTGAGCCCGCACCGCGCACCGGTCGCCGGAACGACGAGTTGCGCGACACACGAATCGAGCGCGGAACCGCGCCCTACGCGGAGGGCTCATGCCTCATTTCGACCGGTATGACGAAAGTGCTGTGCACCGCGAGCGTGCAGCCGTTCGTCCCGGACTGGCGACGCGGGTCCGGACTGGGGTGGGTCACGGCGGAATATTCGATGCTGCCGCGCGCAACGCATACGCGCTCCGGTCGCGAGCGGGGCAAGCTCGGCGGACGGACGCAGGAGATCCAGCGGCTGATCGGCCGCGCACTCCGCGCATCCATCGACCTCGCCGCTCTGGGCGAGCGAAGCATCATCATCGACTGCGATGTGCTCGTCGCAGATGGCGGCACGCGCACCGCTTCGATCACGGGTGCTGCTATCGCACTGCACGACGCATGTGAATGGATCGTTCGCGAAGGGATGCTTGCGACGTCGCCCGTGCGGGAGCTCGTCGCAGCGACGAGCGTCGGCATCGTTGGCGGCGAGCCGCGCCTCGACCTCGATTATGTTGAGGACGTGCGCGCCGATGTCGACATGAACCTCGTCGCGCTCCAGTCCGGCCGCCTCGTCGAAGTGCAGGGCACGGCAGAGAACCAGAGCTTCAGCCCCGATGAGCTCCAGGCGCTCCTCCGCATCGGCCTCGACGGTATCACGCAGCTGCTCCAGCGGCAGCATGCGGCGCTCCATGCAGACGGTCCAGGCAGCTGACGCAGTGGCCGGCTCTCACATCGTCCTCGCCACCCGGAGCAGCGACAAGGCACGCGAGATCAGGGAGATCCTCGGAGGTACGCTGCGCACCGACATTACTACCCTGGATGCCGCCGGCATCGAAGCGGATCCCGCAGAAGATTCGATAGAGATTCACGACACGTTCCTCGCAAATGCGCACGCCAAGGCAGCCTACTTCATCCGGCTGACCGGCCGTGCAACCATTGCGGATGATTCCGGGATCAGCGTTGACGCTCTCGGCGGTGCGCCCGGCGTGCGCTCACGTCGCTTCGCCGCACGACCCGGCCTCGATGGCGTCGAGCTGGACCGCGCGAACAATGAGCGCCTGCTGCACGAGCTGCGTGACACACCCGAACCGCTGCGCAATGCGCACTATACCTGTGCGGCCGTTTTGCACCTGCCGGACGGCCGTCGCTTCAGTTCTGTCGGTACGTGCTCCGGCCGCATTCTCCAGCAGC
>DATABQ010000205.1:0-2055 GCA_036259495.1 Longimicrobiales bacterium
TCGGGATGAATGGCAGCACGTCGTCATTCGGATCATCGTCGTCCGATACGCCCACGATCCGCTTCAGTCCAAAGCCCACGCCCACGTAGAAGTTGTCGTTGCGGCCCAGCAGCCAGCTCTTGTTCACGTCGAAGCCGAAACCGAAGTACGTGCCGATCTCATCGACATCCGTAATGCCGGCTTTCGCGCCGAATGCCCAACCGTCCAGCGGGTCGGCCTGCGGATAGAATCGGAAGAACGCGTCTGCATTCACGTACTGAAGATCATCGCTCGTGAAATATGATCCGCCGAGGCCGGCGGTCGCCGACTGCGACACGACCCGCTCATACTCTCCGTTGAACAGCTCGAGCAGCAGACCGAACGGGTTCGCGGAGATGACGTTCATTCGCTGCTCCGCCTGTGCGGAGACCGGCGATGCACTGAAGAGGACGAGGGCCGCCGCGGCGCATGCGGCAGCAGGACGTATGAAGCGGCTCATACTCATTCCGTTGTCTGCGGGATCAGTCACGTCGGATCGCCTCACGATACCACCGGCGTTTCGCGCGGAGCAAGGGAATCGTGACGAACGCCGCTGCGGCAACTGCGCGAACGAGCTCACGCGTCGCGTACGTCCCTCCACTCACACGCCCGCGCTCATGCGCGGATTCCCGGATTGTTTGCCCCGGGCGCGACTACCGCCCCCGGGCAGCAGCTTCTGCACGTACGTGACAGCGCCACTCAGCGACAGCACGGCAAGGATGACTCCGCCCAGGAACACCGCGAACTTGTACAGCCCGCTCTCCGTCTTCCCGGAGTGCAGGGGATAGGACGCATGCAGCGTCCGCTCGCCCACCGGCATCACGCACGGGTCCGATTTCGCCAGCACTTCCCCTGCCGCATTCAAATACAGATATGAACGCCCGTTCGGGTGCAGCTCGCATGGCTGTTTGATCCGGAACTCGTTGTAACCGATGCCGTCGCGCGGCGGGTAATAGAATACGAGCCGCGCGCCGGGGAAGGCCTGCTCAACCAGCGCCAGCATTGCCGAATCTGCGAGCGCGACAGGCGGACCGGCATCCGCGGGCGGTGCAGTCGTCAGCTGCGGTGCATCACCGAACATCGCATTGAGCATTCGACCGGCCGTCGCATAGAACACGAGCGCGCTCCCGCTCAGCAGCAGGACGAGCAGGAGCGGTGTCGACACGATACCCAGATCGCGATGCCACACGCGCAATGCGTGGCGCGACGTGCCGCGCGGCAGCAGGTTGCGCAGCGAAAACGTCCTGCGGGCCGGCCACCATAGCACGGTGCCGGTCAGCGCGAGGAATACGCCCAGCAGCGAGATCACGCCGCCCACACGCTCACCCGCGTCGCCTGCCATGAGGTGTGCATGTAGGTCGAAGAGAAAGCTCATCACGCGTTCGGGCGGACGCCACTCATCGATGATCCGGTGATCCACAGACGACAGGAACGCCTCGCCGTCGTGCAGATACAGGTGATACGCGGACACGCCGGGCTCCGGCAGCTTCACGGAATTCAGGTTCAGTCCGAACGCAGCGTCCGCCGCTGCGATCGCGCGCGCGTGATCCGCCGGCCCGAGCTGCGGCGCGGGTGCACGCAGCTCGGGATAGACCGCTCGCCAATACGCTTCCTTGTAGACGAGCGCGGAGCCGGTAAGAGCGAGCACGAACAGCAGCAGCGACATCGCCAGGCCGATCCACGCGTGGAGCTGCCGGACGAGTCGCCGCACCGGGCGTCCGCTAGAAGTTCGCTTCTGCACGGATCGTGATCGTGCGGCCGCGACCAGCGAAGTACCGGTCGGCGAGCGTGGTTCCCGCCTGGCCGAAGTACGTGATGTACTGCGTGTCGAGCAGGTTCGCCATAGACAGGCTGAGCGTCGAGAAGCCCAGCTGCGCCGCCACCGTTCCATCGACCGTCGTATACCCGTCGAACCGCGCGGTCTCCACTCCGTCACCGTCGCGGAACGAACGGTCGAAATATGTGAAGCTCTGGAGCCGGCCGCTCACGCTGCGGCCGCGATTGATGTCGACACCTATATTCAGGCGGTCCGGCCCG
>DATABQ010000206.1:0-1876 GCA_036259495.1 Longimicrobiales bacterium
CGTTCTCGTCGCCTGGTACTTCGCATGGACTCTCATTCCAGGAGCAGTGCTGTGGATGCGTTACCGGCGGCTGGCGCCATGACGGATACTCTCGAGTCGGTCATCAGCGTCCGCGACGTGTCCCGCTGGTTCGGCAGCGTCGTGGCAGTCAGCGATATCACGTTCGACGTGCAGCCGGGAATCACGGGGCTGCTCGGGCCGAATGGTGCTGGCAAGACGACACTGCTGCGAATGATGACGGGCCTCGCGGATGTTTCAAGCGGGACGATAGCGGCGTTCGGCGAACCGGTGAGGGACAACCCGCCGCTGTACCGCCGCATCGGTGTCATGTCCGAGCACGAGACGGTCTACGGCTTCATGAAGGGCCGGGAGTTCGTACGCATGATGGCGAAGCTGCGAGGCGTCAGCGGTGTGGAGGCCGCAGTGGATCGCGCAATCGATCTCGTCGACCTGGCCGATGCGCAGCACCGGCCGATGGCCACCTACTCCCGAGGCATGCGGCAGCGGATGCGGCTCGCGGCCACGCTCGTGCACGATCCGGAGCTTCTGATTCTGGACGAGCCGCTAAACGGTGCGGATCCGAGGCAGCGCGTCCAGTTCCAGGAACTCCTGCAGCGGCTCGCAGCGGAAGGCAGAACGATCGTGCTGTCATCGCATATTCTCGAGGAAGTGGAGCAGCTCGCCGATACGGTGCTTCTCATCGTGAACGGGAAGCTCGCCGCATCCGGTGGTTTCCGCGCGATACGCGCCGCCCTGAATGAGCGGCCGTACCATGTGCGCGTCCAATGCGACGCGCCGCGCCGGCTGGCGGCGCAGGTGGTTGCACTCGATTCGGTCGACGCCGTCAACGTCGATCCGGACGGGGCCATCGTGATTCTCAGCAGGAACGTGCGTGACCTGCAGGTCGAGCTTCCGCGCATGGCACAGTCATCATCCATCAGCCTGCGCCGCGTCGAGCCGCTGGACGACACGCTCGAAAGCGTCTTCGGCTATCTTGTGGAGGGTTAGCATGGGGCCCGTGTATCGAATCACGCTACGGCAGCTGTCCGGCCGCTGGCGGCTCCTGATCATGACCGTGCTGGCGGCTCTGCCCGTCCTCATCATCGTGCTCATGCTCTACTCGAGCAATGCGCCCCGCGTAGCCGAATTCGAGGCGTTCGTGCTAAGCACACTGCTGGCCGGCTCCATCGCGCCGCTGGTCGTCCTCGCGATAGCATCTGCCGCGTTCGGGAACGAGGTGGAGGATCGGACTCTCGCCAATCTGACGCTCTCCCCCGTACCGCGGTGGCAGATCGTCGTGCCGAAGCTGCTCGCATCAATGACCATCGCCGCACCGTTCATCCTGGCCAGTGCCTTCGTCACCAGCTATGTCGCTTTTCTCGGCGATGCGAGGGCTGTCGCAGCCGTCACTCTGGGGTCGCTTGCAGGTGTCGCGCTGTACGCGTCCGTGTTCGTCTGGCTCGGCCTCGTATCGACACAGGCTATCGGCATCGGACTGCTCTACATCGTGTTGTGGGAAGGATTCGTCGCTGCATTCGTCTCCGGCGTGAAGCTGCTCAGCATCCGCCACTACTCGATCGCACTGATGCACGCGATGGATGCGCGCCGCTTCGCAGAGACAGATCACCTGCCCGCTGCAGCCGCCGCGCTGACGACGCTCATCGTATTCACCGGATTCATACTGCTGTCGGTGCGACGGCTCCGACGGATGGACGTGCCCTAGTGGACTGTCTCCAGCGGCGCGCATCCGCACTCTCGGTGCTCACGTTATTTCGGAGACAGTCCACTAGGGCACGTCCATTCGTCGGAGCCGTCGCACCGACAGCAGTATGAATCCGGTGAATACGATGAGCGTCGTCAGCGCGGCGGCTGCAGC
>DATABQ010000207.1:0-2786 GCA_036259495.1 Longimicrobiales bacterium
AGCGAATGGAGCGCAGCTCGAACGTGGGCGCAAGTCGCTTGAGGTCCCGTGCTAGAGTTGCAGGATCGCAGCTGATGTAGATGACACGGGCCGGTGGTGCATCGCGCAGCGCGACGAGTGCGGGTTCCGCGACACCGGCCCGCGGCGGATTCAGGATGACGAGATCGGCCGGCAGCATCGACGGAAGCGCGTCTTCCACACGCGCCGCCGTGAACGTGGCATCAGGCAGTGCACGCTGCGCCTCCTGCACGGCCTGCGCATCGAGCTCTATTCCGCTCACGCGAGCTCCCATGCGGGCGAGGCGCCGCGCGTGGAGGCCAACGCCGCAATACGCATCCACGACAGTGCGTTCCGTCACGTCGCCGGCCAGCTGCATCACGTACTCCTCGAGCAGCGTCGCAGCGCCGCGATTCACCTGGAGGAACACCGCACCCCCGAGCGACAGCGTCTCATCATCCCAGCTTTCGGTGAGCTCCACGGTGCCGGCGAGCAGGACGGGTGGACCGGACGGCTGCGGCTGATGCCAGATCGCGTCGAGCGTCGACACCCGCGCGAGCAGCTCGTCCGCCCGTCCGGCGCTGTAGCCGCCCTGCACGAGCAGTGAAGTGCGGCCGGTGGCGGTGGCGCGAACCGTCAGTCTCAGCCGTGCGCCGCTCGGCAGACGTGAGGCGCCGCGTCCCCACGAGCGGCGAAGCTCGCCCCACGTGGACGCGACGGTCTCCTCCGGCATCAGGCAGTCCTCGTCAATGTCGAGCACGCGATCCGGACGCTCGAGCTCGTGAAATCCTGCACGCACACTCCCGTTGCGAAGACGCACGAGCGTAAACGACACACGATTCCGATATCGCAGCTCGTGCGGTGACGGCACCACTTCCGGCGGCTCGACCGTGATGCCACCGATGCGTGAGAGCGCGTCCCTCACGATGCCCGCTTTCGCGGCCAGCTGCGCTGGGTATTCCATGTGCTCGAGCGTGCAGCCGCCGCAGCGCGCATAGAAGCGGCACGGCGCCTCGCGACGGGAAGGCGCGGAATCGATCACTCGCTCCAGATGGGCGCGCGCCCACCGCTTTCTGGTCTCGAGCACACGGGCGGCCACGAGCTCGCCCGGGACGGTGCGATGCACGAACACGGCGCGCCCCTCGCCGTCCCTGCCCACGCCCGCGCCGCCCGCGGCAATGCTGTCGATGCGCAGCTCGATCTCGTCAGCCACCGGCGGCAGTCCGGCTGTTGGCTGTCACTGCGGGAGGCCGACCAGGCGGGCGAAAAGCGACAGGAAGGCGTCGGGATCGAACGGCTTGTGGATGATGCCCGCGGCGCCCGCGGCGTTCATCCGCTCGAACTGCTCAGCACGCACAGCGCCCGTCAGGAATATGAGCCGCGGGGGCGGCCCGGCCATGGACCGGAACAGTGCGGCTGCGGTATCGACTCCGTCCTCCTTCTCGAGCATGATGTCCATGAGCACGACATCGGGCGTCCGTGCACTGATCGCCGCCTGCGCACTGCCTGCATCGGCAGCTTCATCGACGTCGTAACCGGCGCCGCGCAGCAGGTGCGTGACGATGAGCCGTATCTCGGGATCGTCATCGACGAGCAGCACGCGCAGTGGCGGCGGCGCCTCTTCATCGGGCCGTGAATCGCCGGCGACGACTGCACGGAGGGCCGCAATGAGGTGATCGGTGCGCATCCGAAGCTCGTCTGACGTGGCGGCTTCCAGCGCGGCTGCGGCCGCGGTCACCTCGGGAAAGCCGTACGTCGCGCCCGAGCCCCGCAGTGCATGCGCGATGGCGAGAATCTCGCTGTCCGCACCGGCGTCGCGGGCGTGCTCGAGCGCGGCTATCCGCGAAGGAAGCGCCTGCCGGTAGTGTGTCTGCAGATCATCCTGCATGTGATCAACCCGTCCGCTCGAGGAGCCGCTCTATTTCAGACAGCAGTACCGATTCGTCAATGATCGGTTTCGTCACGTAGGCGTCGAAACCCATGCCGAGAAATCGCTCGCGATCACCTGCCATCGCGTGAGCGGTCAACGCAACCACGGGGATTTCGCGCAGTGTCATGTCCGCGCGCATGCGGCGAAGCACTTCCGTACCGTCCATCGCCGGGAGTGAAATGTCGAGCAGCACGAGCGACGGCGCGCGCGACTTCAGACCCGCGAGCGCATCGCTGCCGGACTCGTATTCCTCGATCTCATAGAGATCCTCGAGAATGGCACGCACAAGAAGCCGATTGTCCGCGTTGTCCTCGACCAGGGCGATCCGCCGCATCAGCTCTCTCCTCCAGTGAGCGTCCGTCGTCAGGTCTCTTCGGTCAGCACGCGGCGCAGCTCGGCCGCGCTGTCGTCGTAGTCGCCTGTCAGACGCTGCACCGACCCGCCGTCTATGCTTCCGGCGACCGCCCGCGCCTCGATGGCTTCCGCCGTGCGCTGCAGCCGGATCGCACCGACGTTACCCGCCGACGACTTCATGCCGTGGACTGCGCGTTCCACGCCCGACACATCACCCGCGGCGGCACACTCCGTCACCGCCCGCAGGCGTTCGGGACCGCTCTCCAGAAACAGCGCCACCATTTTGCGCAGCAGCTTCTCACCACCGATCCTGCGCAGCCGGTCCAGCGCTGTGCGGTCGATGATCGGCTCGCCGCTCACCGCCACCCGAGATCGCGCCAGCTTCCCCGGCTGCCACCGCCCGATGCAATCCGCTGCGCACCACGTCGTGCACGGTTCGCATCCTCGAGCAGCGCCGCAGCCACAGCAGCTCGGCGGACGATGTCGTCGTCGAGAGCGACCGCGA
>DATABQ010000208.1:0-2698 GCA_036259495.1 Longimicrobiales bacterium
CCTCGATCTCCGCGATGATCGTATCATCGATGAGCACGGAGCGCGTGAACTTCTCACCGCCGTGCACGACACGGTGACCCACCACATCGATGCCGCGAAATCCCGCGCCCGTGTCTTCATCGCCGAGAAGGAGGGCATGAACCTGCACGAGGTCGAGGCACTCCTCAACAAGCAGAGTGGACTGCTCGGGATCAGCGGCCTCACCAACGACATGCGCGAGCTGCTCGCCGAAGCACACGAGCACGACGACCGCCGCGCACGCCTCGCCATCGAGATCTTCTGCTACCGTGCACGCAAATACATCGGAGCCTACCTCGCCGCAATGGGCGGTGCGGACGCCATCGTGTTCACCGGCGGCATTGGCGAGAACGCCGTGGAGATCCGCTCGCGCATCGCTGACGGACTGCAGTGGATGGGGCTGGAGATCGATGAGGCGGCAAACCAGCGCATGACGGGCGGCTCCGAAGGTCGCATCTCCACTGACGAGTCACGTCTGCATGCATGGGTGATCCCGACGGATGAAGAGCTGCTGATCGCGCGTGATGCTGCGCGACTGGTGCTTGGGCTGGAGCCGCGGTACTGACGCGTAGTGGCGTCCGGTCCGGCAGTACGGTTGCGTCGTCGCCCACGGCACTCTATCTTAGTATCCGGATATGCGAATAAAGGCACCTGCGGCTCCGGCCGACGACATTCACGCGACGATCGCGTCGCTGGCCGATCCGACACGCACGCGGCTCCTGCTGCTGCTGTCGCGACACGAGCTCAGCGTGAACGAGTTGTGCGCGGCGGTGCAGCTGCCGCAGTCGACGGTGAGCCGGCACCTGAAGCTGCTGTCGGACGAAGACTGGCTCATCACGCGGTCTGAGGGTCCGAGCCGGTACTACCGGCTGGCGCCGCGGCTGGAGCGCACGGCGAAGCGGCTGTGGCAGGTGGTACGCGAGGATCTGGCGACGCAGCCGGAAGCGGCGCAGGACCAGGCGCGTGCGACACAGGTGCTGAGTGAGCGCCGCACGCGATCGCAGGAGTTCTTTTCGTCGACGGCCGGTCAGTGGGATGCACTGCGAGCGGAGCTTTTCGGCACTCGTGCAGGCTTCGCGGGTCTGCTGGCGCTGCTCGACGACGACATCGTGGTCGGGGATCTCGGCTGCGGCACCGGCGCGGTATCGGCGGAGCTGGCGCCGTATGCGGGGCGCGTGATCGCAGTGGACGAATCGCGTGCGATGCTTTCCGCAGCGCGGCGCAGGCTTCATGACCACGAGAACGTGGAGCTGCGCCCGGGTGCACTCGAGGCGCTGCCGATCGAGGATGGCGAGCTGGACGCGGCAGTGATATCGCTCGTGCTGCATTATGTGCCGGAGCCGGTCGCGGCGCTGAGCGAAGCGCGGCGCGCTCTGAAGCCGGGGGGCCGGCTGATCGTGGTGGACATGATGGCGCATGGCCGTGCGGAGTATCGCGAGGAGATGGGTCATGTGTGGCAGGGATTCACGGAGGAACAGGTGCGCGCGTGGCTCGCGGAATGCGGGTTCGAGCGCGTGCGCTGGCGGGGACTGACGGCGGAGCCGGGCGCGAAAGGTCCGGTGCTGTTCGCAGCGAGTGGTGTAGCGGCGTAACAAACCTCAGGGGAGCGACATGAGCACAGTGATAGTTGGAGACGAGAAGGCGACGGGCGCGCGTCCGGCATACAAGGTTGCGGATCTGTCGCTGGCGGAGTTCGGGCGCAAGGAGATCCGGCTCGCCGAGCAGGAGATGCCGGGACTGATGTCGATTCGCGAAGAGTTCGCGGCGCGGAAGCCGCTGAAGGGCCATCGCGTGATGGGCTCGCTGCACATGACCGTGCAGACGGCAGTCCTCATCGAGACGCTGGCCGAGCTCGGCGCCGACGTGCGCTGGGTGTCGTGCAACATCTTCTCCACGCAGGACCATGCCGCGGCCGCTGTCGTCGTCGGACCGAAAGGGACTGTCGACGAGCCGAAAGGCGTGCCGGTGTTCGCATGGAAGGGCGAGACACTCGAGGAGTACTGGTGGTGCACGGACCAGGCGCTGCAGTGGCCGGACGGCAGCGGCCCAACGCTGATCGTCGACGACGGCGGCGACGCGACGCTGCTCATCCACAAGGGTCTCGAGTACGAGAAGGCCGGCAGCATCCCCGAGTTCGATGAGGAGAACGACCCGGAGGAGTGGGGCGTGATCCTCGATCTGATCCGCCGCATCCGCGACGAGGACGCAGGCCGCTGGCAGCGCATCGTTCCGGACATCATCGGCGTATCCGAGGAGACGACGACGGGTGTGCACCGCCTGTACGAGATGGAGCGCGCGGGCACACTGCTCTTCCCCGCGATCAACGTCAACGACTCCGTGACGAAGTCGAAGTTCGACAACATCTACGGCTGCCGTCACTCCGTGATCGACGGACTGAACCGCGCGACCGACGTGATGCTCTCCGGCAAGGTTGCGGTCGTGTTCGGCTACGGCGAGGTCGGCAAGGGCTGCGCGCAGGCGCTGAAGGGACAGGGCGCCCGCGTCATCGTGACCGAGATCGATCCTATCTGCGCGCTGCAGGCCGCGATGGAAGGCTTCCAGGTCACGACGATCGATGATGTCGTCGAGACGGCCGACATCTTCATCACGACGACCGGCAACCGCGACGTGATCACCGTCGAGCACATGGCGCGGATGAAGGACAAGGCGATCGTCGGCA
>DATABQ010000209.1:0-3456 GCA_036259495.1 Longimicrobiales bacterium
GGGCATCGACGTGACGGAGCGCTGCAAGGTTGTCCGCGTCATCTGCATGGAGCTGGATCGCATCTTCAGCCACTTGCTCTGGATCGGCACGACGGCAATCGACATTGGTGCGTTCACGGTCTTCCTGTGGACATTCCAGGAACGCGAGCGGATCTACAACCTGCACGAGGCGCTGACCGGCGCGCGCATCACGACATCGTCGACGCGCATCGGCGGCATGATGGCGGACCTGCCGCCCGGCTGGATCGAGGCGCTCCGTCACTTCGTCGACACGCTGCCGAAGACGCTCGACGAGGTGGAGACGCTCCTCACGCACAACAACCTGTGGATCGGCCGCAACCGCAACATCGGCACGATCAGCGCCGAGGATGCGAAGGACTACGGCCTGACCGGGCCCAACCTGCGGGCATCGGGCGTTCCGTACGACGTGCGCAAGGACCGGCCGTACTACGACTACGAGACCTACGACTTCGATGTCGTGGTGGGTGAGCATGGCGACTGCTATGACCGCTATCTCGTCCGGATGGAGGAGATGCGGCAGTCGCTGCGCATTCTGGACCAGGCGATTGCGCGCCTGCCCGGCGGACCGATCAATGTGGACGACCCCCGCGTGATCCTGCCCGGCAAGACGGATGTCATGAGCGACATGGAGTCAATGATCCATCACTTCAAGCTGGTGATGGGCGGCGTGAAGGCGCCGATCGGCGAAAGCTGGTTCAGCGTGGAGAGCTCGAAGGGCGAGCTGGGCATGTATGTCGTGAGCGATGGCGGCTCCAAGCCGGTGCGCTGGAGAGTCCGCGGTCCCAGCTTCATCAATCTGTCGGCATTGCCGAAGATGGTGGAGGGTCACCTGCTCTCGGACGTGATCACGGTGAACGCGAGTCTGGACATCGTGCTCGGGGAGATCGATCGGTGAGCTGCGCAGGGAGTGGAAGTGGGATTGGGAGAGCGAGAGCAGTCAATGGCTGATCAGAAGACGCCCGTCCTCGGCAATCCGGGGTTTGCGGGGGAGACGGGTGAGTTCGGCCATCTGACGGAGGCGGACATTCGCGGCACGGACTACATCGGCCGGCGCCCGGCGGAAGGCCGCGCGGCGGGCGGCGCCGCGTCCTATCCGTACCAGCTGCTGCAGAAGGACCCTTCGGCTGCGCTGTTCGAGGGGCCGTACCGTGAGCGCGCAGAGAAGATCAAGTCGCGCTATCCGGAGCCGCAGGGTGCGCTGCTCCCGCTGCTGAATCTCGCGCAGGAGATCCGTGGCCACGTGGACGCGGAAGCGATGGCGATAATCGCGCAGGAGCTCGGTCTGTCAGCGACGTACGTGCGCGGTGTGGTGACATTCTACACGATGTACAACAAGCAGCCGGTCGGTGACTACCTGGTCCAGGTGTGCACCAATGTGGCATGCAATCTGTGCGGCGGTGACGAGGTGCTGGGTGCCTTCCTGAAGTCCGCGGGGACGGAGTCCGGCGAGATCAGCTTCGACGGCGCATTCACGGTGATCGAGGCCGAGTGTCTCGGCGCGTGCGGATTCCCGACCGCCGTCCAGATCAATGAACGCTATTTCGAGAACGTGACGCCGGACGACGTACCGGCCATCCTCGAGCGCCTGCGCACGGAGCGGCCGATCCGCCGGAAGGCGCCGGCGCAGGATGTGAGGCCGCCGGAGGCGCGCCAGGGCGCGGGTGATGTCGAGGTGCCGGACGATCCCGGTGCCCCGGGTGAGACGGTGGGGCCGGAATCGAATCCCTATGCAGGCGGTGATCGGTCGCCGCCGGCACCGTCCCGCCCGCCGGCATCGGATCGTCCGTCGAGCGAGGGACAGGGCTGATGGCGTACCCGTACAGGCACGAACGCGAGACACGCGTTCTGAGCGAGCACTTCGGCGATCCGGAAGCGCGCACGCTCGAGGGCTGGAAGAAGCGAGGCGGCTATCAGGCGCTGAAGAAAGCGCTCGGAATGGCGCCGAACGAAGTCGTCGACATTGTGAAGAACAGCGGCCTGCGCGGCCGCGGCGGCGCGGGCTTCCCGACGGGCGTGAAGTGGACGTTCATGCAGAAGGACGACAGCCGGCAGCCGCACTATCTGCTCATCAATGCCGACGAGTCCGAGCCGGGCGCGTTCAAGGACCGCGAGCTGTGCCGATGGACGCCGCATCAGCTGATCGAAGGCGCCATGATCGGCGCCTACGCCATCCGTGCGAAGCACGTCTACATCTACATCCGTGGTGAGTTCTTCGAGCCGGCGCAGATCATCGGCCGCGCCATTGAAGAGGCATATGCCGACGGCATCGCGGGCAGCGACGTCATGGGCTCGGGCGTCGGGATCGATGTGACGCTCCATCTCGGAGCCGGCGCATACATCTGCGGTGAAGAGACCGCGCTGATGAATTCGCTGGAGGGCCGCCGCGGGCAGCCGCGCATCAAGCCACCGTTCCCCGCAGTGATGGGCGCGTTCAGCAAGCCGACCACGATCAACAATGTCGAGACGGTGTCGGCCGTGCCCCACATCATCAACAACGGCGCCGACTGGTACCGTCAGTGGGGCACGGAGAAGAGCCCGGGCACGAAGCTGTTCAACATGTCGGGACATCTGGTGCGCCGCGGCAATTACGAGCTGCCGCTCGGATTTCCGCTCAAGGATCTGATCTACGATGTGTGCGGCGGTATCCGTGACGGTCGCGAGCTCAAGGCCGTGATCCCCGGTGGCAGCTCCGTACCGATCCTGGCCGCGCACGAGATCGACATCGCGATGGATTACGAGAGCGTCGCGGCGGCAGGTACCATGCTCGGCACGGCGTCGGTCATCGTGATGGACGATCAGACGAACATGGTGAAGCAGGTGCGGCGGATGGTCGAGTTCTATGCGCATGAGTCGTGCGGCCAGTGCACGCCCTGCCGCGAGGGGACACAGTGGCTCGCGCGCATCCTGCGGCGCATCGAAGGCGGCTATGGCCGTCCGGAAGATCTCGATGACCTGCTGCAGATCGGCACGAACATGACCGGCACCACGATCTGTGTGCTGAGCGATTCGGCAGCCGCGCCGGTCGCGAGCTCGATCGCGAAGTTCCGGAACGAATACGAGGCCCTGATCCGCCGCGCGGAGCCCGCGGCGGCGGCTGTCTGAAACGGCCTGGAGGAGTACGTTGGCCAACGAGCAGACCGAGACCGTCAACATAACGCTGAACGGCGTGCAGGCGGCCGTTCCGAAGAACCTGCGCATCATCGAGGCCGCCGAGCAGCTCGGCGTCGGCATCGCGCACTACTGCTACCACCCGGGGCTTTCGGCGCCGGCCATGTGCCGGATGTGCCTCGTGGAGGTGGAGGGTGCGCCGAAGCTCGCGCCTGCCTGCGTCACGCCCGTTGCGGAGTGGCAGGTCATTCTCACGGAGAGTGAGCGCGCGCGCGAGGCTCGCAAGGGCACGCTCGAGTTCTACCTGATCAACCATCCGCTCGACTG
>DATABQ010000210.1:0-4978 GCA_036259495.1 Longimicrobiales bacterium
GAGCGGCTCGCTCCGCGCCGCGAGCTGCAATTCCCACAGAGCATGCGCGCTGGCGAGCGTCGCATGGCCGCACAGGTCGACCTCTGTGGCCGGCGTGAACCACCGCAGTCCCCAGCCGTCGTCCCTCTGCTCGAGGAATGCGGTTTCGGAGAGGTTCATCTCGCGCGCGACCGCGGCCAGCCAGCCATCATCCCGCGCCCCGTCGAGCACGCATACCGCCGCCGGATTGCCGCGGAACGGCTCCGATGTGAACGCATCCACCTGCAACAGTTGCACGTCCCCTCCTGGGAACTGATCGGACGTCTGGCGCCTCGGACGCGGAACCCATCCTGCAGAACGGCCCATCCGGATATGGCCGGGTCCCGGCGACGCCCCGATCCGCTGTTCACAACGGCCGTGCCAATGGCCGGTCCCGCCATTCCGGGAAAGTGGTGCCTGGTCCGCCGGCAGGCCAGCCCCGCCGGGAAGCCAGCCGCCGCCGGCAAGCCAGCCCCGCCGGCAAGCCAGCCCCGCCGGCAAGCCAGCCCCGCCTCGACGCTTGACGGCGCCGTCGCCTCCATCGACCGTTCACAGACACCCTCATTTCCCGATTCCAACCATTCGCGCCGGGCCTCCGTCTAAGGCTGCAGAACTGATCGGGGGGAACGTCGTTGGGAGCTGCAACACTGACACAGCAGACGATGGCGAGCGTGGCGGACCAGGATCGCGATGATGTCCGCGACGCGCAGAGCGGCGACACTGCCGCATTCGAGCGGGTCTACCACCGCCACGCAGCGCGTATCCATACGCTCTGCCGCAGGATGCTTTCGCCCGAGGAGGCGGACGACCTGACGCAGGAGGTGTTCATCCGCGCGTGGCAGAAACTGTCGCTGTTCCGCGGCGACTCCGCATTCGGCACCTGGCTCTACCGACTCGCGGTCAACCTGATTCTGGCGCGCCGACAGACCTTCGCCTCGCGCCGGAGCCGGTTCGACGGAGGGGATCCGAACGTGATCCCGATGCACGCGCGCAGTGAGCGCCCGGACCTGCGCGTCGATGTCGATGCGGCGATCCGAACGCTGCCGCCGGGCGCCCGAGATGTATTCGTGCTGCACGATGTAGAAGGCTATACGCACGAAGAGATCGCCGGTCTGCTGAATGTCACGGCCGGCACATCGAAATCGCAGCTTCACCGCGCGCGCATGAGCCTGCGCCAGTACCTGAGATGAGGAGGGTCAGCATGCACGACCCCTGGCTCGAGAAGATATCGGACTCCATCGATGGACTCCTGGAACCGGCCGGAGAGCAGGCGCTCCAGGACCACCTTGCCGGATGCGCCGAGTGTCGGACGCTCCAGGCTGAGCTGCGCGACGTCGTCGCAGCGGCGCGCTCCGCAGCGGACACGCCGCCTTCGAGCGATCTGTGGGCCGGCATCGCCGCCGGGATCAGAGAACTGGATCCGAACGCGATGCCCACCGCGCCCGATCGGCTCGAGATGCTGTCCCCGGTCGCGCCGCTGAAACCGCGGCGGAGCCCCGCACGGGCGCGGCGCTTCAGCTTCTCGGCGCCTCAGCTCGCGGCCGCGGCCGTCGTTCTGATGACGCTGTCCGGAGCAGCTGTCTGGTTCGGCGCCCTTGCACGGCCCGACGGATCCACCGTCGCTACCGGAACGATCATTCAGAGCTCAGGTAGTGGACCGCGCGCGGTTCGGCCGGTCGGTCTTACGGCGGCATCGGCTGATTACGCTGAGGACGTCGCCACGCTGGAGCAGGCACTGGAGGACAATCGTGCTCAGCTCGATCCCTCCACGATCGAAGTCATCGAGCGGTCGCTCGAATCCATCGACCGCGCCATCGAGGATGCGCGCACGGCACTCGCCGCGGATCCGGGCAATCCATACCTGCACCGGCAGCTCGACAACACGATGCGCAAGAAGATCGACGTACTCCAACGTGCTGCGGGCGTTCAGCGCGCGCAGAGCTGAATAGAGGAAACATGATCACGGCATTGTTGGCGGGCGCGCTCGCCATGACCATTCCGCAGCAGCAGATGGATACGACGTTCGCAGTCCGGCCGGGCGGCGAGCTCAACGTCGACGTGATGAACGGCACCATCACGATCAATACGTGGGACCGGGATGCGATGCGCGTGCACGCCTCCGGTTCCGCTCGCGATGTCGACATCGATCACGACGGCGCCGAGGTCGACATCGATGTGGAGAGCCGCGGTATTCCGCGCAGCGTTACGCTCGAGATCACCGTTCCCCGCAGCTACTCCGTGGCTGTGGACGGGCTCAACATCGCCGTGATCGTGGAGAACCTGCGCGGCAGTGCCGCCATCGAGAACGTCGAGGGGGCGATCGTCGTGCGGGGCGTGACCGGAGACGTAAAGGTCGAATCGGTATCCGGCAGCGTCACGATCGAGAATGTCCGCGGAGCACTCAGCGTCGCTACGGTAAACCAGGCGATACGCATCACCGGCAGCCGCGGCACGATCGAGGCGGAGACGGTCAACGGCAGCATTGTCATGCGGAGAGTGGATTCGGCGGACGTCGAGGCGAGCACCATCAACGGGCTGGTGGAGTATCTGGGCACCGTCCACGATGGTGGAAGTTATTTCCTCGGCACGCACAACGGCCGCATCACAATGGGCATCCCCGCCCAGGCAAACGCGAGTGTCGCGGTCGACACGCAGAACGGACGCGTCCAGAGCGAGTTCGCCGTGCGGGTCGGCGGTAACGGCCAGCGCGATTTCAGCTTCACCGTCGGTTCCGGAAGTGCCCGCGTAGAGCTCGAGTCCTATAACGGCACGATCAATCTCGTGCGGCCCACCGGCCGCTGAACCGAATACAACGCACGCCAGAGGGTAGAATGGTCATGAATCGCATCGCCGTGGCGGCTGCCGCACTGACGCTCATCGCCGCTCCCGCCGCGGCACAGGACGAATGGTCGTGGAGCGGCACGGTCGCTCCCGGCCGCACGATCGAGGTGAAGGGCGTGAACGGCGCCATCCGAGCCGTCCCGGCCAGCGGCAGGGACGTGCAGGTGCAGGTGACGAAGCGCGCCCGCCGCGACGATCCGGAAGACGTCCGCATGGTCGTGCTCGAGCACGCGAACGGCGTCACGATCTGCGCGGTCTATCCGCATCAGCGGAACCGCGAGCCCAACGAGTGCGCGGCCGGTGACGGTGGTCGGAACAGCGTGCAGAACAACGACGTCACGGTAGAGTGGGAAGTACGGGTGCCACGCGGCGTGAACCTGGTCGCGCGCACCGTCAACGGCGGCGTCGAAGCGATGGGCCTCACCGGAAACGTTGTCGCGCGCACCATCAATGGCCGCATCGAAGTAGCGACTTCCGGTGTCGCCCAGGCGTTCACCGTCAACGGCAGCATCGACGCGACGCTCGGCAGTTCCGACTGGACCGATGAGATCGCGTTCCGCACCACGAACGGATCAGTGGTCGTCGGGTTCACGGGCGATCTCAACGCCCGCGTCGACGCCGCCACCGTCACCGGTGACATCGAGACGGACTTCCCGCTCGAGGTGCGCGGGCGCTTCATGAACCGCCGCCTCTCGGGAACGGTCGGCAGCGGTGGTCGAGTGCTCTCGCTCGAAACGACGAACGGTCGCATCGAGCTCCGACGCCGATGACCGTGACAGCGAGCCGAACAGTGCCTCCGCGTTTCCGGCCCACACCCCGTAAGAAGTGCAAGTCCTGAAGAGAAATGTGTAAGAATGGGGATGGGGAGAATGGAGATAATGATAATGTTGTAGATGCATCTCCCATATCCCCAGCCATCACCGACATCCCCCTTCTGATGTTCTCGTGGAACGCGCCGGTGGAACGCGCGCCGATGGAATTCGCGACGGTGGACTGCCCTGCGGTTGGGATGCTCGATGCGGCTCAGCTCTGCACTCTCTCCCGCACGAACCCGATCACCCGCCGATTGAACTCCTCCGCGTGCCCGCGGGGCAGCGCGTGGGTGCCGCCGCGTATCCATTCCACCTGCCCCTGCGGCACACGATGTCTCAGGAGCTCGACGAATTCCGGCGGGCAGACGGGGTCCGCGTCGCCGGCCAGGATGAGAGTGGGGCACTGTACGCGGGGAAGGCGGCCGATCAGGTCATCACGGCCGTGACGCACCCAGGTGCCGAGATACCGCACAGGCGACGCGGTGACATACTCGCGCGCGACGGCTCCGATCACCCCGGCGGATGTGCGGCCTGCCTCCACGGCGAGGCCGAGAGCCTGACGGGCGAGCTTCAGACGGCCTGGCGCTCCTGTGGGGCCGACGAGCACGATGCCCGCCGTGAGATCGGGCCGCCTCTCTGCGATACGCACCACCGCCTGCGCGCCCAGACTGTGGCCGATCCACACGGCCCGGCGGATGTGCAGCGCCCGTGCGAACTCGAGCAGGAAATCCGCAGTCGTCGCCGGGTGAAGGCCCGTGCGGGGGCCGGGCGTGTCGCCCCAGCCGGGCAGGTCCGGCACGATCAGGTGGATCCCGGCGGCCGCGAATGGCGCGTAGCTCTCTTCGTAGAAACGGCTCGTCAGCCCGAGACCTGCCGTCATTATGGCCGCAGTGCCCGACCCGGACTCGCGATAGGAGGCGGGCGCTCCGCGCACCTCGACGACGCAGCGTCGGGCGCTCACGAATCCAGGAACTCCAGCAGCACACGGTTGAACTCGGCCGGCCGATCCGCCATGGGGTTGTGCGCGGCATCCCGCAGCACCACGAAGCGCGCGCCTTCGATCGCCTCGAACATCGCGCGCCCGTGCTCCAGCGGCACCAGCGGGTCCAACTCCCCCCAGATCAGCAGCGTCGGACAGTCTATGCCCGGCAGCAGCGCCGTAACGTCGTCGCTCAGCAGATGCCGCGTCGCCAGCAGCAGTGCGCGCGGGCCCGCCCGCAGTGCGTCCACCGCAATCGTCGGCACGAACGTCGGTGAGCCCCAGCTCCGCGGCGGCAGGGCACGCGCCACGAACCTGCCCGCATCGC
>DATABQ010000211.1:0-1616 GCA_036259495.1 Longimicrobiales bacterium
CGCACGGATCACGAGGCCGCCCGAGGGAAACGCCTCCTGCACGAACGGCATGAACATCGCCGGCAGCGGCGCCGCGTCGAGCCCCGCATCCTTCGTGTCGCCCACAACGCCGACGACGGTGCGCCAGTCGGCGGAAACCGGGATGAATTCGAGGACCGATCCCGTCCATGCGACGCGCCGGCCGATCGGATCCTCATCTCCGAACAGTCGCTCGGCGAGCGTCTGGTTCAGGATGACGACGGGAGCGCCTCCCTGCCGGTCCGTCGCCGCGAAATCCCGCCCGCGCAGGAGCGGAATGCCGGCGGCGCTGAAATAGTCGGGACCGGTGGTGCGGTATTCGGCGCGCGGCATGGCTTCGCCTGGCGCGAGCGGGCGGTTCTCTGCCTTCACTTCGAGCATGAAGCCCGCGCTGCGCAGCGGAATCGTCGAGCCGAACGCGACCTGCCGTACACCGGGCAGCGCTGCGAGCTCTCCCTGCATCTGCTGATAGCGGGACACGGCGAGCTCGGTGCTCTGCGCGCCGAAATCGATCGGCACCTCCATCGTGAGCACGTTCTCCGTATCGAGACCCGCATCCACGTCGGACAGCCGCTGCATCGTGCGTGTCAGCAGACCCGCGCCCGTCAGGAGCACGACGGACACGGCAATCTGCGCCACAACCAGCGCCTGCTGCAGCCGCTGCCTGCGCGAGCCGGCCGTCGTGCGACGCCCGCCCGCGGCGATCAGCGCACCAAGGTTGCTTTCGCTGGCGAGCTTCGGCGCATATGACAGCATCACAGCGACGAGCAGCACCAGGGCAGACGTGAAGCCAAGCACAGCCGCATCGACGCGGATCTCGCCTGCGCGCGGACTGTACCGTTCCGCGAACGCAGCGAGCATCCCGACGCCGGCATAGGCGATCAGGAGCCCCAGAGCGCCGCCGGCTGCGGCGAGGACCAGGTTCTCGGCGAGGAGCAGACGTCGCAGGCGGGCGGTTCCGGCACCGAGCGATGCGCGCACCGTCAGCTCGTGCTCCCGGCGCACACCGCGCATGAGCGTAAGATTGGTGACGTTGGCGCATGCGATGATGAGCACGAATGCGGCGGCGCCCATCAGCAGCAGGAGCGTGAGCTTCGCATCCTGTCCGAGCACTTCCCTGAACGGCGTCAGGGTGACCTGATGGCGAGAGCCGGCGTCGTATGCCTCCGCGTAGTCGCGGTGGACCCGTGCGGTGATGCCTTCGATCTCGGCGCGGGCCTGTTCGACCGTCGCGCCGGGTGCAAGCCGCGCGATCATCTCCGTCATGCGATGCGTTCGCCCGGTGACCATCATCGCGCTCAGGTGATGCTCACTGTTCACCATATTCATGAACGCGTCGATACGGCCGGGGAAGTACGGTGCCGGCTGAAGCACGCCGACGACCTGTACCGCGCGGCCCCCCGCGATGACGGAGCTGCCGACGATCGCGCTGTCACCGCCGAACCTTTCGAGCCAGTAGTCGTGCGTCAGCATCATGACAGGGTCCGCGCCGGTGCCGTCATCGCGCCCGTCGAACCTGCGGCCGAGAATCGGCGAGAGACCCATCACGTCGAAGTAGTTGCCCGTGACGAGACCGACATCGACCCGCACGGCGTCGC
>DATABQ010000212.1:0-4749 GCA_036259495.1 Longimicrobiales bacterium
AAAACGCCGGCGCACGGAGCAGGCTCCGGGCCGCATGGGTCATATCCCGCTTCCACGCATCCAGCATCAGTTCCCCCTCAGAGTTCAGGTGCACAGAACGTTACGTCTACCGGAGTCGTTCGGTTTCTCGCCGCTCCGCGATGGTGGGCAGCAGCCGACCACCCGCTCCGCCTTCATCTCCCGATCTCCACTCCATCGATGTTGTCATCGTCACCCCGCTCCTCCCAGTCGAGCACGTGGTACGGATCGATGCCGGCCAGCAGAGGCCTGCGCGGCACCGTAACCCTGACCGTCTGCGCGCCCGACCGGATGCGATGCTTCTGCACGTAGAGCGGCTCGCTCAGCTCCGCGGCGCCGTCCACTGCGGGGGCGAACACGCCGATCTCGATCCATTCGTCCATCGGCACTTCGGTCTCCACGCCCGCACTGTCGACCACCACCTTCCGCGCCTGTACGTCGAGCGTCACTTCCCACGTGCCGTCTTCGGTCTGCTCCGCCGTCACTCCATCGGTCTGGAGGTGCCAGAACGTGTTCACCTCGAACAGGTCGTGCAGCAGGTAGCGGAGCGAGTCCGGCGTGACGGCCTGGAGCTCACGGTACAGGTCGAGTGTCGTGGCCAGTGGAGCACCCTCCGCATCATGCTTCGCGAGCAGGCTGCGCAGCGCCCTGTTCACCGCATCCTCGCCTGCATACTCGCTCAGCGCATGGAGCGCAAACGGACCTCTTCGGTAGGCCATGTAGGGATCCACGCCGCGCAGCAGCGGCTCACCACGGCGGATGGGCGGATAGACGTGAGGCTCGCGCATGAAGCGCAGCAGCGCATGGAGCTGCTGCGGCTGCGTCTCCTCCACGACGCGCATCGCGTAGTACCACGCCAGGCTCTCGCTCATCACCGGCGCTCCTTCGACCGGCGCTGACGGAACTGTCCACTGGTGAGCCATCTCGTGTGCGACGACGGCGAACGGGAGGTAGAGATCGTCCGGATCATCGTTCGGAGCCCAGAACGACGTCCCTTCCGTGAACGTGATGACGCTCGCATCGGCGTGCATCCCGGTGCCGATCGCCGGCTGCTCGATCAATGTGAGGTGACCGTAAGGATACGGGCCGAACTCCCGCGTGTAGTAGTCCAGCGATGCGCGGATCGCTCGATCCATTCGGTCGAGGTGCGCCGTGTGCTCCGGGTGGTGATAGATCCGGATGTCGACCGCGCGGCCCGTCTGTTCGGGATCGTCCCAGCGTACCTGCCGTACGGCGTAGTCTGCGGACGCGACCGTCCACTCGGTCCCGATCGGAGCATCCGTGACATAGTGGAAGTAGCTACGCCCCCCTTCGTTCCAGCTCCGGCGCAACGCCCCCGGCGCCACCGCGACCTGGTCCTCGTCGGTGCTCACCACTGTCTCCAGGACGATCCCCTGCCCCCGATCCTGCCACCCGTCCGCATCCGCCAGCGAAGGGATGAACGGGCGCGCGGGCAGCCCGTATTCCCGCCGCTCCGCGGGGCTCGTGAGCTCACGACTCACCTGATAGCCGATGTCAGGCAGCCAACCGTCGATGTTGAACGTCGTGGCGTTCGCCGCCAGCGAGGTCATGGCGCCGCTCTCCCTGAAGCCCTGCGGCGCGATGCGCACATGGAAATCGAGCCGTAGCGAGTCGCCGGGCTGGAGCGGCTCCTCGAGCGCGTAGATCGTGTGCGGCATGTCCTCATCCGCATGAACGCGGACGGCGGGACGATCGAAGGTGACCGGTCCATTCGCCACGCCGGGCACGAGCGTCAGGTGGATCGAGTCGATGGCCTCACCGCTGGCGTTCACCAGGCGATAGGACCCGCGGACGTCCACCTCCCGCCGCTCGGGATGAATCTCCACGTGCAGGCTGGCGCCGGTGAGCTCCGGCTGCGGAACGTCCCTGTATTGGCCGTATCGTCGCTCGTACTCCGCACGCAGCTCGGCGATCTCGTCGGTCGAACGGTACTCGTTCAACATGTTCGTGTTGTAGAAGACGAATCCGCCCAGCACGAGGACGAGCCCCACTGCCGTCGCCGCAGTCCAGGCCGTCGGAGGCACGAAACGACGGCGCGCGAGTCGGAGCCGCACACCGAGCCCCGTTTCCCTGCCACGCACCCAGAGCAGCCTCGCCGTCACCGCCAGAAGCAGCGCCCACGCGGCCCAGTACAGCTTGAACCAGACCCAGGGTCCGAGAGATGGGCCGAAGCCGCGCATCTCCGTATAGGACCACGTCGGACCAGCGCCGTAGATGAGCAGGTTGTGCTCGATTCCGAACATCGGCGCCAGCACGATGACCACGTAGGCCAGCATGGCCACCAGGTGGCCGATGTACTTCTGGTCCACCAGTGCGTGGACCGCCAGCGCCAGCGGCACGAACAGGAGGTACTCAGGAAGCTGGAGCCCGAACAGCACCCTGAAGTACAGCGACGCCTCGAGCTCCCGGTGTCCGAGCATCAGCTGGGCCGCCATCCCCGCCGCCATGAGCAGCGCGGAGAACAGGGCGAGGAAGAGACTCAGGCCCAGGAACTTGCCCACCAGTGGAGTCCACTCCGAACCCGGCATGGCGTCGGTGATCTCGTCCAGCCCCGCCTCCCGCTCGCGCCAGATCAGCTCGCCGGCAAAGAAGACGATGACGAACGGGACGAAGATCCAGCGGCTCAGCTCGTCGGACAACGGACCGGTGAGCTCCCTGAGCACGAGCATGGTGGCGGGAACGAGCGGCGCGCCGCTGGGCATCACCTGATCGATGATCACCAGGATCGTCAGGAGCGGGATGGCCGTCAGCACTCCGAGGCCGGCCCAGCTCGTGGCGATGGTTCGGAAGGATTCCCAGGCGATAGCCAGCGTCTTCCGCACCTGGATGGTCGGCCCGAACGTCCGCGCGAGCTGCGGCACAGCGATGGCCGTGCTCGACGTCAGGCCAGTGCCGGCCGGCTCCGGCGCGCGCGCATCCGCCCTCCCCCTGCGCCACCACCAGGTGCTCTCCGCACGATGTGCGAAGCGGAAGGCCGCCCAGGTGAGCGCGAGAGCGCCCGCCCCGATGCCGAGCCACACCAGGCGGTTGGCGAGCACCGTGCCCTCCAGCGCGATCAGCCGCCAGCTCTTCTCGTACGATGTCCACTGATGCGACAGATCGGACAGGACATACAGGATGCCGATCGGGTCCAGGAGCCTGCCCCACCCGCGGCTGAACAGCATCATGGAGGCGACGAAGAACGCGACGAAGATGAGGAGGAAGCTGCCGACGTAAGCTGCCATGGGACGGCCGGCCCGTACCGCCATGGCGAACTGGATGGCCGTGATGAATACGGCGTTCGGCAGCGCGATGAACGCGTAGTTCGTGAGCCATGCAGCCGGCCTGAAAGGGCCGAGCACTGCGGCGTCGACTCCGGCGATGTAGATGGCCGCCAGGCTGCCCACCTGCACCGCCAGCAGCAGCACGGCATTCAGCGCGAGGGCGGCGAGGAATCGGCCGCCGAGGTAGTCGGACCTGCTCACCGGTGCGGTATAGGTCAGCGGGTAGATGCCCATCGCCACATCCCGCGCACCCGCTTCGCCGGCCACCGCCGCGGCCACCACCAGCCACAGCAGACCCCCGACAACAGTCACCTTCGCGATGGCGAAAGGCGAGTTGACGAAGAATTCGTCCATCAACGCCTCGGACAGTGAGCCGTCCCTCGTCAGCATGAAGGCGACAACGAACATCGCGGCGAAGATCAGCCAGTACCAGACACGGCGTATCTGGTAGTTGAACTCGAACAGGAAGATCTCGCGCAGCTTCATGATGCCGTCGCCTGCCGCTCACTCACACTGCCGGCCCGCTCGCGCCGGCGGCCGATGTGTCCTGCCATCGCGCTGAAGTAGACATCCTCGAGGTCCGGCTCGGCCGGCTCGAAGCCGGCGCCGGGCGCGGTGTCACTGAACACGTGAACGATCGTCCGTCCCGCGAGGAGCTTCGTGGAGATCAGCGCGTGCTCCCGCTCCAGTTCCGCCAGCGCGCTCCTGTCGATCACGCTGCGCCAGATCCGCCCCCTCATCCCGCCGATCGCGCCGAGCGGCTCCGCCTCGAGCAGGATCTCGCCCTGGTCGATGATCGCCATGCGAGTGCACAGCTCGCTCACGTCCTCGACGATGTGCGTCGAGAGGAGAACGACGCTGTTCTCACCCAGCTCCGACAGCAGGTTCAGGAAACGCACGCGCTCCGCCGGGTCGAGGCCTGCCGTCGGCTCGTCCACGATCAGCAGCTTCGGATTCCCCAGCAGCGCCACCGCCACGCCGAAGCGCTGCTTCATGCCGCCCGAATATCCGCCCAGCTTCTGCCTCCGAACGTCCCACAGATTCGTCTGACGGAGCAGCGCCTCCACCAGCTCCTTCCGCTCCCCCCGCCCCGCAACGCCCTTGAGAAGAGCGAAATGATCGAGCAGCGCCTCCGCACTCACTTTCGGATAGACGCCGAACTCCTGCGGCAGGTAGCCGAGCGTCTTTCGTACTTCATCCTTCTCGTTGACGACATCGATGTCGCCGAGCTCGACGCTGCCCGCATCCGGCTCCTGGAGCGTCGCCAGGATGCGCATCAGCGTTGACTTGCCGGCGCCGTTCGGCCCGAGCAGCCCGTACATGCCTGCCGGGATCGTGAGGCTCACGTCTTTCAGCGCCTGCACACCGTTCGAATAGGTCTTCGATATGCCGCGGATGCGGAGCTCGAGGGCAGCGGCGTCCGAAGGCGGCTGTGGGTGCTGACGCA
>DATABQ010000213.1:0-8340 GCA_036259495.1 Longimicrobiales bacterium
CCCGTCCTCAACAAGATCGATCTCCCCGGCGCGGAGCCCGACAAGCGTCGTGAGGAGCTGGAGGACGGGGATGATCTCGAGACCGGCATCGAGTGCGAGGAAGAGGTTGGAGAGCGTCTGCGCCTGCACGCCCTGACTGGCATCCACGACCAGGATCGCGCCCTCGCATGCGACGAGCGAGCGCGACACCTCGTATGTGAAGTCCACGTGCCCGGGCGTGTCGATCAGGTTCAGCTGGTAGTCGCGGCCGTCCTGCGCGCGATACTGCATGCGGACGGCGTGCAGCTTGATCGTGATGCCGCGTTCGCGCTCCAGGTCGAGCGAGTCGAGGACCTGCTCGTCCATTTCACGGCGCGTGAGCGTGCCCGTCCGCTCCAGGAGCCGGTCCGCAAGCGTGGACTTGCCGTGATCGATATGCGCAACGATGCAGAAGTTGCGAATGTGCTCGAGACGCACTGGTTACCGTTTCGGAGTGACAGGAAAAACGTGTTCAGCCTTGAAAGGTAACGGCGCGTTGCGGCATGGGCGAGTCACTGCTTTTGGTTGTGGGAGCGGGAGTGGGTGTGTTGATCGGTGCGGGAGTGACCGTGGCCATGGTGCAGCAACCCTCACCTGCCACTCCCCCTCCCATACCCTGTAACACTCCCACGTCCCTATCCCACGACCATGCCCCTACCAGTGCGTGCGCTTCCGGCTGAGCCCCGCGAGCACCGCGGCGCCCGCCAGCAGGACAGCGGTGCCGTAAAGCAGCGGGGCGGTATGGCCGGTGGACAGCCCGTGCCCGACGAAGAACGCGAATGCGATGCAGAGGCACACGCCCACCAGAAGCACGATGCTGCGCAGGAATGTCATGATGCCTCTCCTAGCGGCGCTGGTTCACGAGACGGCGAACCTCTTCGAGGCCCGCCGGGTCCCAGTGCGGTCGCTCGTCTGCGTTGGCGAGCTCATTCCCGTAGTAGAAGATCAGTCGCGCGATCCGTGTGATCTTGTCCAGGTCGATCTTGTCGACTGTATCGCTCGGGCGATGGTAATCCTCGTGAACACCGGTGAAGAAGAAAATGGCCGGCACTTCACGCCGCGCGAAGTTGAAGTGGTCGCTGCGGAAGAAGAAGCGCTGCTCGGGCCAGATGTCGTCCGAGGTGGTCATGCGCAGCTCGGGATGCTGGCTGTTGACCCGCTCGAGGATGGGACCGAGCGTCGAATAGTCCTTGCCGATGACGACGACACTGTCGGGGTTGTTACGCCCGATCATGTCGATGTTGATGTTCGCGACGATGTTCTCGATCGGCACGGTCGGGTTGTCGGCGTAATATGACGAGCCGAGCAGACCCTTCTCCTCGCCGCTGACGCCGAGGAAGACGAGAGAGCGGCGCGGTGCGGTCGGCAGCGACGCGAACGCTTCCGCGAGCTCCATGATGGCCGACGTACCGGACGCGTCGTCATCGGCGCCGTTGCAGATCGGGTCAGCCGTGCCGGGCGCGCAGATGCCGGTGTGATCGATGTGAGCGCTGAAGACGACGTACGTGTCACGCAGCTGGGGATCGCTGCCGGGCAGCATCGCTACGACGTTCGGCGGGCGGTGCTCGATCTCGGTGATGCCTCCGCCAAGCTGTGCCGTCACGCCAGCGAGCGGGACCGGCCGCTCGGTGCCGCCGGGCGCCGTGAGCGCCTCGAAGTCCAGATCGGCGGCGTCGAAGAGCGAGCGCGCGGCCTGGCTGCGGACATAAAACACGGGCATCGACGGAACGCCGCGGCTCGAGCGCTCCGCTGCCGCAGCAGCCTGGGCGATATCATCGGCGGTCGTTTCCGCGGGGAGCACGACGACGAGCGCAGCGGCGCCCGCCGAATCGGCGGATGCGCGTGCGCGCACGATCATCCGGGACCGGTCCTGGGACGTGCCAGCGGACGGCGGTGCGATAATGACGGCACGATCGCTCAGTGCCTCGCCGCGCACGTCGGCAGCAGGAACTTCACTCCCGGTGAAAACGAGGCCACCCTCGAAGCTGGCGCGCTGTCCGCCAGCGACGTAGTAGTCGGTGCGGTATCCGAGAGAGCGGGACTGCCCGTCGACCTGAACATCGAAGCGGACGCCGGCGACATCGAGTGCACGTGTGACGTACGGCCACCGCTGGAAGTACGTGCCGTTCTCACCCGCGGGCTGGAGTCCCGCGCTGTAGAACTCACTCGCGATGTACGCGGCGGCGGCTTCCAGGCCCTGACTCGGCGTGTCACGGCCCTGGAGTGCGTCCGACGCCAGAAACCCGATTCTCGCGTAGAAATCCTGCGGCGTGATGGTCGCGGCCGCTTCCGCACGTGCTGCGGCAGCCGACGGGGCAGCGGACTCTACACCAACCTGCTGCACCGGCTGCGAGCACGCAGCCGTGACTGCGACCAGCCCGATCAGATACGCTCTCATTTCCCCCTGCACTGTCGTGGTAACGGC
The DNA here is from genome assembly GCA_036259495.1 of Longimicrobiales bacterium. Classification (GTDB taxonomy): domain Bacteria; phylum Gemmatimonadota; class Gemmatimonadetes; order Longimicrobiales; family RSA9; genus SH-MAG3. The sequence goes on from DATABQ010000213.1 coordinate 2,444, forward strand.
ATGTGCCGGCCCTGCCGGCGCGGTATTTTAGCCGCCATCCGCCGCATGCGCGAGGGCGGCGGCCGGACTGCGAATGGTGCACGAGCGCGCGTGGACGAGCTTCACCCGATCAACCGGCGGGCTCGCGCCGCGAGCGGAGCCACTCGTAACTCTCCTGCTTGATGGCGGCCAGGTGTTCCGCTAACCTTCCGCCCTCACATGAGCATACAACCCGCCGACCGCACATCGAGCGCGCGAGCCGCGTCCCCGCGAAGCCGCCGGGCAGACCTGCTGAAGCCGCACGAGCTGGCGGCGCTCGGCGGTCTCGAATTCGTCGCGCGGCAGGTGGTCGAGGGCTTCATCGCCGGCCTGCACCGCTCGCCGCACCGCGGGTTCTCCGTGGAATTCGCCGAACATCGCATGTACCAGCCGGGCGACGACCTTCGTTACATCGACTGGCGCATGTACGGTCGGTCGGACCGGTACTACATCAAGCAGTTCGAGGAGGAGACGAACCTCCGCGGCTATCTGCTGCTGGATGTGAGCGCCTCGATGGCGTGGACATCGGCGGAGGGCGTGCTGCCGCCGAAGCTGTGGTATGCGAAACAACTCGCTGCGAGCCTGGCCCTGATGCTCGTGCGGCAGGGCGATGCCGTCGGCCTGCTCGCATTCGATGACGGCGTCCGAGCGCACGTCACGCCGCGCGGCGGCCGTCGCCACTGGCACGAGCTGCTGCGTACTCTTCAGCCTGCGGAAGCGGCCGGACGTACCGATCCGGGAACGGCGCTCCGCGATCTGGCTGCACGCCTGCGCCGGCGCGGGCTGGTCATTCTCATCTCCGACCTGCTGGTCGACCCGGAGTCGACGCGGCTCGCGCTCCGTTTCCTGCGACACCGCGGCCACGAGGTGCTGGTATTCCATCTGCTCGATCCGGGCGAACGCGAGCTGCCCGGCGTGGGCGAGGTACGCTTCATCGACCCGGAGACGGATGAGGAAGTCCCGGTGAGTGCCGCGGATGTGCGGCGGGAGTACCGGGAGGCGGTCGAGCACGCACTCGCGGAGTGGCGGCGCGATCTCGCCCCTCAGGGCATCGAGTACGTGGTCGTGAACACCGATGAACCGATGGCGCACGCGCTGCGCGCGTATCTGCACAAGCGCGAGCGACTGGGCTGATGGGCCTGCTGAACCCGCTTCTGCTCCTCCTCGCCGCCGCCGCCGCCGTGCCGCTCCTGCTGCATCTGCTGCAACGGCACCAGGGCCCGCGCGTGATCTTTCCCGCACTGCGCTACCTGCGCCGCGCCGAGAAGGAATCCGCCCGGCGCATCAGGCTGCGCCAGATCCTGCTCATGCTGCTTCGCATCGCCGCGGTGCTTCTGATCGCGTTCGCGGCAGCGCGCCCGTTCGTAGGGTTCGGAGGCGCGGGACACTCACCGACCGCCGTCGTGATCGTGCTCGACAACAGCATGAGCACGGCCGCCGTCGAAGGAGAGCGGCGCGTGCTGGACCGCCTGGAGGCGCGCGCGCTGGAGACGCTCGAGGCAGCAGGTCCCGACGACCGGTTCTGGCTCTTGCGCGCGGCACAGCCGGACGATCCCGCGCTCATTGGAGACGCGGCCGTGACTGCCCTCCGTGTGCGGGAGACCGAGCCCTCTGCTGGCACAGCCGATATCGCAGCCGCGCTAGCTCGCGCCGCGGCCATCCTCGCGGCTGGCGCGGAGGGCCGCGCTGCGGAGATCCACCTGCTGACGGACCTGCAGGCCGCCAGCTTCGACGCTCGCCTGCCGGCGGACAGCAGCATGCTGCCCGTCGTGCTGTGGCACCCCGGCACCGAGCCGCCGGTCAACCGGGCAGTGGCGGACGTTCAGGTCGGCGGAGGCATGGCGCCGATCTCAGGCCAGCGAACTACCGTCGCGATCGCCGTCACTGGAGAAACCGGCGGAGAGAGGAGCGCCGAGGCCGAGCCTGGCGACACCGTCGGCGATCCGGTCGATGTGCGACTCCTCGTGAACGGACGTCTCATGGCCGCGGCCGCTGCGAGTTCCGGCGCAGTCGCACTGCTGTCCCTGCCTGCGCCTGAAACAGGGGTGATGACGGGCAGCGCCGAGATCGATGCAGATGCGCTGCACGCCGACGATCGCCGCTATTTCGCCGCGCGGGTCCAGCCGCCCCCGACCGTCGCGCTGAGCCGCGCGGCGCCGTTCATCGCCGATGCGCTCGACGTGCTCGCCGAGGCTGGTCGCATCCGCCGGGCGTCGACGAACGCCGACGTCGCAATCCTGCCGGCCGCCGAGGGCGCCACCGCCCCCGGCCCGGAAACGGCGCTCGTGGCGCTGCCGCCGAGCACGCCGACCGAGCTCGCGGCCGCAAACCGCCGCTTGAACGAGGCGGGTATCCCCTGGCGCTACGACGCCCCCGCCGCGGGCGAGGCACGGTTCGCCCCGGACCAGCCTGACCCGCTGCTACGCGGTCTCGCGGACGCGCGCATTCGACAACTCTACCCGCTCACTCGAACGACAGAGGGAAGAACCGACTCGGTTCTGATCCGGCTCGCCGACGGCTCGCCCTGGGCAGTCCGCGGGACGCGCGCGAATGGCGGCGCGTACGTGCTGCTGGGTTCACCGCTGTCGGAACAGGCTTCGACGGTCCCCACCAGCGCACTCATGCTCCCGCTGCTCGACCGTCTCACGGGGGCGTGGTCGCTCGCACTGCCACCGCGTAGCGACGCAGCACCCGGACAGGAGATCGCGCTCCCCGCAGCAACGACCGTCGTCGAGAGGCCGGACGGCACACGCGACAGCATCGCAGGTGCCACGACGTACCGCTTCGGTGCCGAGCCCGGCATATACCGTATTCTCGAGGACGATTCGATCGTTGCGGCGTACGCCGTGAATCCGCCCGCTGCCGAGTCCGACCTGGCGCGCCTCGAGGAGGATGATCTCGAGGCGTATCTGCCCGGCTGGGCGCTGCACGTGACGACCAGTGATGGTGCCTGGCGAAGAGCGGTCTATCGCGAGCGACTCGGGACCGAGCTGTGGCGGCCGCTTCTGCTCCTCCTGCTCATCATTCTCGCTGCCGAGACCCTCATTGCGGCGTCTGGCCGCGGCCGCACCACCCGCGGTAGCGGCAGATCCGATTCGGCCGACACGGCAGCCAGCGACACGAACCGGGCGTCGCCGGCCCGTGCGGCGGCGGCCGCCGCAGGAGCCGACGAAGGCTGATGCATCCGTATCTCATCGAAGGCATGCGCAGACAGCCGGCGTTCAGGGCTACGCTGGACAGCGTGCCCGCGCCCGCCGGCCGGCTCACCCTCGACAATCTGCGTGGTTCTTCGTCGTCGCTGCTCGTGGGATCGCTCGCGAGCGAGCTCACCCAGCGCGTCTGGATCGTGGTGGCGTCGAATCCCCCGGATGCGGAGGCAGTCGACGCCGACCTGCGGTCGATCGTGGGTCCCGACATCGTTGCACTGTATCCGCAGCGTGAGACACTGCCGTACGAAGCGGCCGAGCATCACTTCGAGGTGAGCGGGCTCCGTGTCGAAACACTGGAAGCGGTGTTCGCCGGTCGCGCACGGATCATCGTAACGACAGGGCGCGCACTCCAGGAGCTGGCCGACATCCCCGCAGGGCTTGCCGACCTCCGCCTTACGCTCGTCGTCGGTGAGACCATCCGCCTCACCGACCTCACAACGCAGCTCGATGACATGGGCTTCGACCGCTCGGCCATGGTCGAAGCCGTCGGCGAATATTCCGTGCGAGGCGGCATCCTCGACCTGTTCGGGTTCGGCGCGCCGGAGCCCGTGCGCATCGAGTTCTGGGGCGATGAGATCGTCTCGATCCGGCAGTTCGACATTCTGGACCAGCGATCCTCGGGGGATCTGAGAAGCGTCGATATCCTGCCTGTCGACCTGTCAACCGCCGGAAGTGGGAGTCGGAGTGGGAGTGTTGATGGGCATGCCGGCGGGAGTGGAAGCGGGGGGGTGTCGCGGCGGTCGCTGCTCGATGTGCTCTCGCGCGATTCCATTGTCGTTGAGCTTTCGACCGGCGCCGCTGAGACGGAATTCAGCCGCACGTGGGAGCAGGTGGTCCACCTCCACGAGGCGGAGCGTAAACGCGGCGGCTATCCCGAGCCACCGGACGCGCTCTTCCTGAAGCCGGATGCGGCGTGTGAGCGCATCGAGTCGTTCGGCCGCATCGTCATCGGTGAACACGACAATGCGGATGTCCGGTTCGACGTGCGTGAGGCCGAGCCGATCGAGCGTGACATGGAGACGCTGAACGCGCTGCTCCGCGTGGGCGCTGCGCGCGGCGAAGAGACATACATCCTGTGCGACAACGCCGGCCAGCTCGAGCGGCTGGAGGAGCTCGTCGGCGGGAGGACCGGCATCCCGCCGGGAACCCGGCTCGCCCTCGGTGCAGTGCACGAGGGCTTCGTCCTGGAAGGTGCCGAGCCCCCCGTCCGCGTACTGACGGACCACGAGATCTTCCGTCGTGAGCGACGGCTCCGGCGCGGCCGGCGGTTCCGCGGCGCTGTCGCGCTCGAGTCGCTCGCGCAGCTGAACCCCGGCGACTTCATCGTGCATCTCGACCACGGCGTCGGCCAGTTCCGCGGGCTGGAGCACGTGACGGTGGGCGGGCAGGAGATCGAGGCGCTCGCGGTCGAGTACGCGAACGGCGAGATCCTGCGCGTGCCCGTCTACCGCCTCGATCTCGTCGAGCGCTGGGTCACCGCAGGTGATGGCGGCGATGAGAAGCCGCCGAAGCTGCACAAGATCGGCGGTCGCACGTGGAAGAATCTGCGTCGCAAGACCGAGGAAGCCATCCAGCAGATGGCGACGGAGCTGCTGGAGCTGTACGCAGTGCGCCAGCACGCCACACGACCGCCCTACCCTGCCGATTCGCGGTGGCAGAAGGAGATGGAGTCGAGCTTCCTGTACGAGGACACACCGGATCAGCGCCAGGCGACGCAGGATCTGAAGCGCGACATGGAATCGCATCGCCCCATGGACCGGCTGCTCTGCGGCGATGTCGGTTATGGCAAGACCGAGATCGCAATCCGGGCAGCGTTCAAGGCCGCGCAGGACGGCCGCCAGGTGGCGGTGCTCGCCCCCACCACGATCCTCGCCGAGCAGCACCTGCACACCTTCCGTGACCGCCTGGCCGGCTATCCGATCCGCATCGAGGCGCTCTCGCGCTTCCGTCCGCAGAAGGAGCAGGACCGCATCCTCGCGGCGCTCGCGGCCGGGCAGGTCGACATCATCGTCGGCACGCACCGCGTCATCGAGCCCGACGTGCTGTTCAAGAACCTCGGCATGCTCATCATCGACGAGGAGCAGCGCTTCGGCGTGAAGCAGAAGGAGCGGCTGAAGGAGCTGCGGAAGAATATCGATGTGCTGACGCTGACGGCGACGCCGATCCCGCGCACCCTGCAGCTGGCACTGACCGGCGTGCGCGATCTCAGCCTGCTGGCGACGCCGCCGGTCGACCGGCTGGCGATCCGCACCTTCATCTCGCCGTTCGACCCGCTCTCCATCCGCGAGGCGCTGCTGCGCGAGAAATACCGCGGCGGCCAGGCCTTCTACGTGGTGCCGCGGATCAAGGACCAGCCGGACATCGCCGAGTTCCTGCGCACGCAGGTTCCGGAGGTGAGCTTTGTGGTGGCCAACGGGCAGATGCCGGCGAGCGAGCTTGACGACATCATGAACAATTTCTACGACGGCAAGTTCGACGTGCTGGTGGCGACGACCATCGTCGAATCCGGGCTAGACATCCCCAACGCCAACACGCTCATCGTGCACCGGGCCGACCATTTCGGCCTGGCGCAGCTCTACCAGATCCGCGGCCGCATCGGCCGCTCCAAGACGCGCGCCTATGCGCTCTTCACCGTGCCCGCCGGCAAGACGCTCACCGGCACCGCCGAGC
>DATABQ010000214.1:0-4003 GCA_036259495.1 Longimicrobiales bacterium
CCAGCGCCAGCTGCAAGCGCCAGGGCTAGCGCTGGGCGAACGTCAGCTGGTTCTGCGACAACGCCCACACCACGACGAGACCGTCGGTGTCGACGCGGAACCGCTGCGAAACAATGTCCTCGGCACCGACACGCGTGGCGATGAGCTGGTAATCGCCGAACGACAGCATGCGGTCGTATGCGACGCGGTCGTTGGACTCGACGGGGCCGAGCGAACGTCGCGCGCCCGTGTCGGACAACAGATAGATCGAGACACCGGTAATCCCGCGCAGGTTGTTGTCGACCTGAATCTGCACGTTGAGCATCTCACCCGGGTCGGCCGCGGAGCGTGCGGCGCACCCGGTGAACGTGAGCAGCACGGCGATCGAAGCGGCAAGACTGAAGAACTTACGTCTCTGCATCATACCTCCAGGTAGAGTCCTCGGGAAGCATGGTACCCGGAAGCGGGTCCCGCAATCCCGTTGTCGTGTTCGGCTGCGCGCACTGGTGGCGCGGCGTGGCTCGGGCCACCCACGTGCAGTCGAACTATCCGCCGTGCCGGCTGACACACGGACGTGCGCGCGTGGCTCTTCTCCGCTAAAATCAGGGTCGCCCGCACTGCTGGAGTGCGGCGCCTCCTCGCCGCTGCAATCGTCGGAGCCATGACGCACATCGCACGCCTCCTCCCGGTCCGGGGGATCCCTGCCGCCCTGCTCGGCACCGCGCTCCTGGTCGCCGCCATGCCCGTCGCGGCTCAGGATCTGCCGACGCTCGAGCCGGAGGATTACGACCGCTGGGAGACGATCGGCGCGACGGAGCTGTCACCGGACGGCCGCTGGGTCGCCGTGACGATCACGCGTGTCGAAGGCGATGGGGAGCTGCGCATCCGCGAGGTCGATGGCGATTCCACGCACGTCGTCGCGCACGCTTCGCGGCCGGCGTTCTCGAGCGATGCTCGCTGGCTCGCCTACTCGATCAGCCATTCGGAGGCGGAGCGGGAGCGCCTGACCGAATCGGGGGCGCCCGTCCGATCGAAAGTCGCGCTCATGAACCTCGCGACGGGTGTGACTACGGTTCTCGAGGATGTCTCTGACTTCCATCTCAGTGCTGACGGCTCATACATCGCCCTGTACGGCTATGCGGGAAGTGGCGGCAGGAGCCGGCCGCTGATCGTGCGCGACCTCGATCGCGGCATCAACACCACCTTCGGCAACGTCGCGGAAGCGGAGTGGCAGGACAGCGGCGGATTGCTCGCGATGGTGATCCACGGTGCGAACCGCGCCGGCAACGGTATCCGCACCTACGATCCCGCGACCGGAGTCATTCGCACGCTCGAGTCGGACACGGCCGAGTACACGGGCCTCTCTTGGCGCGACGACTCCGACGACCTCGCCGTGATGCGCATCCTCACCCATGAAGACTACGCCGAGCCGACACACACGATCATCGCGTGGCGTGACGTACGATCCCGTGAGCCGGAACGCGAGGTGCTCGATCCACTCGTGCAGGAGTCGTTTCCGATCGGGAGTCGCATCGTCGAGCATTATGCACTCCGCTGGAGCGATGACGGCAGCACCATCTTCGTGGGACTGCGCGAGTGGACGCCGGAAAGCGATTCGCCCGCGGGAGCTCGGCAGGCATCGGGCGATGCAGCCACCGACACCGCGGGCGTCGACGTGTGGCGTTCGGACGATCTCCTGATCGTGCCGGAGCGCGAGGTGCAGGCGAGGTTCGACCGGAGCCGCAGCTGGCTCGCAGCCTGGCGCATCGACAGCGGCCGGTTCATCCCCCTCGCCGATTCGGCGATGCAGCAGGTAACACTCTCGGACGGACGATTCGCGATCGGCCTCGATCCGTCGCCTTACGCGCGCGAGCGCATGTTCGGACCGGAATACCGCGATCTCATCGCGATCGACGTGACGACGGGCGAGCGGACGCGCTTTGCGGAGCACGTCCAGTTCCATTACGGCGTCTCGCCAGGCGGTCGCTACATGCTGTATGTCCGCGATGGCGACTACATCGTTTATGACACGCGCAGCGGCCGCGAAACGAACGTCACGGCTGGCCTGCCGACCAGTTTCGTGAATCTCCAGGATGACCACACGGTCGAAGAGAAGCCGCCGTACGGTACCGGCGGATGGACGACCGGCGATGAGTCCGTCCTGCTCTACGACCGCTATGACATCTGGGAAGTGCGACCGGACGGCTCGGGTGCCGTGAGGCTGACCGATGGCGCAGCGGATCGGATCCGGCACCGTCGCATGTGGCTGAGCGTCGACGACCGTATCGTCGATCGTACGAAGCCGGTCTATGTAACGATCTACGGCGACCGCACAAAGCAGTACGGCTACGCGCGCATCCTGCCGGATGGCCGGACCGAGCGACTCCTGCTGCTCGACAAAATGGTGACGCGTCTGACGAAGGCGGATTCGGCAGATGTGTTCATGTATCGGATCGAAGGATTCGACGATTCACCGGACATGTTCGTCGCCGGCCCGCGTCTGGCCGACGCCGTTCAGGTCACGGAGACGAATCCGTTCCAGTCCGAATACGCGTGGGGGCACTCGCACCTGATCGATTTCCGAAACGCGACAGGCGATGAGCTGCAGGCGGCGCTGTTCTACCCTGCAGACTACCAGCCCGGCCGCACGTACCCGATGATCGTCGACATATACGAGATCACGTCGAACACCGTGCACACGTACAGCGTGCCGTCGGAGCGCACGCCGTACAACACGACGGTGTTCACCCAGAACGGCTACTTCGTCCTGCGGCCGGACATAGTGTACCGTGCGCGCGATCCCGGTGTGTCCGCGGTCGAGGCACTGCTGCCTGCGGTGGAGACGGTGCTCGACCGTGGCGCCGTGGAGCGCGAGCGGATCGGGCTGATCGGGCACTCCTGGGGCGGGTACCAGACCGCATTCGCCGTGACGCAGACGGACCTGTTCAGCGCGGCAGTCGCAGGTGCCCCGCTGACGGACATGATCTCGATGTACCTCTCGATCTTCTGGAACACGGGGATGACGGATGCCCGGATTTTCGAGATCGACCAGGGTCGGATGGAAGTGCCCTTCTGGGAGGATCTCGATGCGTACATGCGCAACTCGCCGCTGTTCAGCATCCAGCAGCTGAACACACCGCTGCTGGTCGCATTCGGTGATGAGGATGGTGCGGTCGACTGGCACCAGGGCATCGAGCTGTACAATGCCGCGCGTCGCGCAGGCAAGGACATGGTCATGCTCGTCTACGAGGGTGAGAACCACACCCTCGCCAGCAAGGCCAACCAGGTGGATTACCACCGGCGGATTCTGGAGTGGTTCGAGCATTATCTGCAGGATGGACCCGCGCCCGAATGGATCGTCCGGGATTGAGCGCGCCGGATCCGCCCTCGAGTGGAGCAGACAGGGATTGACGGCGGCGGATCCGACCTTCGAGTGGAGCATACAGGGACTGACGAAGCCGGACGCGCGAGCGACCGGAACGTGAAAGGATTGACGTAGCAACAGACATGAGCAGCACAGCACAACGAATCGCAACGGAACTGTCGCTTCAGCCGCGCCAGGTGGCGGCTGCACTCGCACTCTTCGATGAAGGCGCCACTGTCCCGTTCGTGGCGCGCTACCGCAAGGAGGTCACGGGCGGCCTGGATGAAGTACAGCTGCGCGATGTGGTCGAACGCTCGGAGTACCTGTCCGAGCTGGAGTCGCGACGTGCGGCGATCCTCAAATCCATCGACGAGCAGGGGAAGCTCGATGATGCGCTGCGGGCACGCATCGCGGCCGTCGACACGAAGCAGGCGCTCGAGGACCTCTACCTGCCCTACAAGCCGAAGCGGCGCACGCGTGCGACGATCGCGCGAGAGCGCGGGCTCGAGCCGCTGGCGGAGCTGATCTGGGCCGGGAACGCGAATGATGCCGTTGTCGAGAATGAGGCCGCGTCGTATGTCGATACGGACAAGGATGTCCCTGATGCAGACGCGGCACTCCAGGGCGCGCGGGACATCCTCGCGGAGCGGGTCGCCGAGG
>DATABQ010000215.1:0-3843 GCA_036259495.1 Longimicrobiales bacterium
ACCAGGCGCTCATGCGTGCGGGGCTCACGGGCCAGGACATCGACCTGCTGGTGCCGCATCAGGCGAACATGCGCATCATCGAAGCTACTGCGCGCTACTCGAATGTGCCGATGGAGAAGGTGTTCGTGAACGTCGACAGGAGTCCACCGCGGCCGCTGCCGGCGCGCCGCACGACGACGGCGCCCGCACCGTCGCCGAAAAGTACACATGTGTTGCGATCCGTCCAGTCGACGATGCCGCTCATCTTCTCCGTCGCAACGACCAGCGCAATCTCCGCATTGCCGGAAGCGATGTGACCTTCAGCCACGGACAGCGCGTAGATGAATCCGGTACAGGCGGCGGAGATGTCGTATGCGGCGGCGTTCGTCGCACCGAGCAGCGCCTGGAGGTCGCACGCAGTGGACGGCAGCAGACGGTCGGGAGTAGCGGTGGCGAGGACGATGATGTCGACTTCACCGGCCTGAATGCCGGCGCGTTCCATGGCGATGCGCGATGCGCGTGCACCCATCTCGGCCGCGCCCATGTCGGCATCTGCTATGCGACGTTCGCGGATCCCGGTGCGCTCGGTGATCCACTCGTCCGTCGTATCGACCATCTTCTCGATATCCGCGTTCGTCATCACGCGCTCCGGCAGGTATCGACCCGTCGCGACGATCTCGACGATCGGCTTCCTGGCCTTCATGACTCCTCCGAATGTGCCCCGGTGCCGGCGCCCTGCCCTCTCGCGCCTTCCGCATCGGCAACGGCACTCTCGATGTGGCCCACCAGTCGCGCCTCCACAGCCTGAATCGCCACACGGACAGCGTTGCAGATCGCGCGCGGGGGTGAGCCGCCGTGACAGATGATCGTCACGCCGTTCACGCCGAGCAGCGGTGCACCGCCGTATTCCGTGTAATCGAAGACGCGGAACAGCGCGTCCAGGTCGAGCGTTCCGGGATGCTCCGCGAGCTCCGTCGTCAGCATTCCGTGAATGAAGCCCATGACCGACTCGTAGAACTTCAGCAGGACGTTGCCGACGAAGCCATCGGTGACCAGCACGTCGCACACGCCGCGAATCACGTCCCGGCCCTCGATGTTGCCGACGAAGTTCAGGCCCGACTCGCGCAGCAGCCGATGCGCCTCGACCGTCAGCTCATCGCCCTTCTCCGGCTCCTCGCCGATGTTGAGAAGACCGATCCGCGGCGTGGGCCGCTGCCACACGTCCTCGACGTAGATCGAGCCCAGCCGCGCGAACTGCAGCAGATGATGCGGCTTGCAGTCCACGTTGGCTCCCGCATCGATCAGCAGTATCGGCTGCACGGTCGTGGGCAGGATCGTGCCGATCGCCGGGCGGTCCACGGCCGGCAGCGCCCGCAAAAGAAAAAGGGACGCGGCCATGACGGCGCCGGTCGACCCGGCGCTCACGAACGCGTCCGCCTCTCCATCCTTCTGCAGCTTGAGCCCCACGACGATCGATGAATCCGGCTTGCGCCGCACCGCCGTCGCCGCCGGCTCCCCCGGCTCGATAACGTCCGCAGCATGCACCACGCGCAGACGACCGGCGGGGATCTCGTGGCGCTTCAGCTCCGCCTCGATGCGCGCTGTATCGCCCACCAGCAGCAGCTCGAAGCTGCCCGGAAGCTCGCGCAACGCCTGAACCGCGCCCTCCACCTCGATGGCGGGGTGCCGGTCCGTCCCCATGGCGTCGAGCGCTATGCGCACCGAAACGCCCCTAGATTTCCTCGACCTCGAGAACCTGCTTGCCCGCGTACGTACCGCACGTCGGGCACACCCGATGCGGCATCTTCGGATCCCCGCACTTGGGGCACTTGTTCACCGTCGGCATCTCTGCCTTCATCGCGCCGCGGCGCTTGCGCCTCCGCTGCTTCGATACCTTCCGCTTCGGTACCGCCATACATCCTCCTCACTCGGACCTCAGTCGCCGCAGCGCGGCCCACCGAGGATCTTCGTCCTTCGTGCGACATTCGCACGTGGTTTCGTTCAGGTTCGTTCCACACCGCGGGCAGAAGCCCCGGCATTCCTCGTCGCAGTTGACGAACTCCGGCACCGCCAGCAGCACATGCTCCCGCACCGCTTCCGTCAGATCCAGGTCCCTGCCCTTCGCCGGCAGCGGATAGACTTCCTCCGCCTCCGCTTCGACAGGAGCCACGCCCGAACGGTACACGAAGATCAGCTCCTCGTTCACCTCGTACGGCACAGACGCGAGACACCGGCGGCACGACAGCTCCGCCCGGCCACTCACATTACCCCGCACGACCACATCCGCACCCGCCTGCTGCACGTCCAGATGCAGCTCGACCGGCTCGGCAAAATGCCATGGGAGCTCATCCCACAGCCCATCGTCGACCGGTACCTCGGCATCGATCCGGATCCGGTGCTGTTGCGCCAGGAGGCCGAGATCGACTTTCAGCATAGTCGTGAAAGATGCTGGAATGGATGAGGCGTGTCAACGGCAGGTTGCGGGATTGGGAGTGGGTGAGTTACAGGGTGTGGGTGAGGGTGCGGGAGTGATGCCGGCACCTCTCCCTCCACGCCCAATCCCGCTGCCACGCCCTTTATCATTCCCACTCCCAATCCCACAACCATTCCGTTACAACCGATCCGCCTCGGCGAAGAAGAACGCGGCTTCCCTGGCAGCATTGTCATCGGAGTCCGACGCGTGAATCGCGTTGCGTTCCTTGGACTCGGCAAACAGGGCACGAACGGTGCCTTCGGCTGCCTCGGCAGGGTCGGTGGCTCCGATGGCGTCCCGGAGCGACGTCACGGCCTTCTCCCGCTCGAGCAGGACCGGTATGCAGGGTCCGGAGGTCATGAAGGCGACGAGGGATGCGTAGAAGGGCCGTTCGCGGTGGACGGCGTAGAACTCGCCCGCCTGGGATTGTGACAGACTCAGCATGCGGATCGCGCGGATGGCGAAACCCTTCTCCTCGAGGTGGGCGAGGATGCGGCCGGCCTTGCCGGCGGCAACTGCGTCGGGCTTGATGATCGCGAGTGTGAGGCTCATGAGTCGTCGTCTGCTGAGGTTATGGTCATGCAGCCGGCCGGTTCAGCGGCCGAACAGCTTTCGGATGATATCGCTACGGGTGAGGAAGCCGGTGAGCTTGCCTTCGCTCGTGACGGGGAACTGCTCGACGTCCTTGTTGATCATCATGTTGACGGCCTCCTCGAGGCCCAGCTCTTCGGCTATGCAGAGCACGGAGCGCGTCATGATGTCCCTGACACGGAGCGTCTGGGGGACGGTGTCGCCGCCGCTCTCCTGGCCGGCGCGTGGGATCTGCGGCAGGAGACCGCGCATGATGTCCCACTCGGAGATGATCCCGAGGACTTCCTGCTTCTCCCCCACTACGGGAATGGCGCGCAGGCGGCGGCGCAGCATGAGATCGACGGCGTCGCGCACGGTGGTGGCAGGTGTGACGCTGGCGACGCCGTGGTTCATGATGTCGCGGACGGTGAGGCGCGGCTGGAGGCGCATGCTCGCAAGGTCAGCGGCGGCGAGCACTTCATCGGGTGAGCCGGCGGTGACGATGCGATCGACTGCGCGCGGCTCGCGAAACACGCGGGCGAGCGCAGCAACCGTCTGGAGGTAGAGCGTCGCCGCCTCGGTGGGAGCGAGGATGAGCGCCACCACGCGGGGCCGTGAGTCGATGCCCATGTCCCTGGCATCGAGCCCGTCGGGCGCCAGTCCGAGCGCAACCTGGAGCGAATCGACGGCCGCAGTACGGTAGTGCGGCAGCACGACGTCGGGACCGACGGCCACGATGTCGCGGGCGCGCGGTCCGTTCAGACCGCGCTCCACCGCTTCCGGGTCGCTGATGACACCGGTGCCGGCGAGGACTGCAAGCA
>DATABQ010000216.1:0-3841 GCA_036259495.1 Longimicrobiales bacterium
AAGTCCGCGCGATCACCGACGAGCTCGATTCGCTCGGCAACACGACCGCGGCAATCGGCAAGGGCTTCGCGATCGGATCCGCTGCGCTCACTGCGCTCGCGCTGTTCAGTGCGTATGCGTCCGCGGTCGGCCTGCGCGAGACGGGCCTCGATCTCACCGAGCCGGAAGTCGTGATCGGGCTCCTGATCGGCGGCGTCGTTCCGTTCTTCGTCGCTGCACTGACGATGACCGCCGTCGGTCGCGCAGCGGCCGGCATGGTGGAGGAGGTGCGCCGCCAGTTCCGCGAAATCCCCGGCCTGATGGAAGGCACGGGCAAGCCGGACAGCGCACGCTGCGTCGACATCAGCACGCGCGCCGCACTGCGTGAGATGATCGCGCCCGGCCTCGTCGCCGTCATTGTGCCGGTCGTGGTCGGATACGTCAGCGTCGAGGCGCTCGGCGGACTGCTCGCGGGCGCGACGGTGACCGGTGTCATGATGGCGCTGTTCATGGCGAACTCCGGCGGCGCCTGGGACAACGCGAAGAAGTACATCGAGCAGGGTGCGCACGGCGGCAAGGGCTCCGATGCCCATAAGGCCGCTGTCGTCGGCGACACCGTCGGCGATCCGTTCAAGGACACGTCGGGTCCCTCGATGAACATCCTGATCAAGCTGATGTCGGTCGTGGCGCTCGTGCTCGCGCCGTGGTTCGTGCGTGTGCACGCGGACGGCGAAACGATCGATGTCGGGATGCTGTTCGACGCCGCGCGTGCGGTGCTCGGGCTGGGGTGAGCGCCTGAGGCAGCAGCAGGAATGACACGCGACGATCCCACCTTCGAGCGCGCAATCGCTTTCGCGCAGGACCTGATCCGGATTCCGAGCCCGCCGGGAGGCGAGGGCGAGGTGGCCGCACGGGTGATGCGGGAGCTGGTGGCGCTCGGGTTCACGGACGTGCGCAGTGATGAGGTCGGAAACGTCATCGGGGTGGCTCCCGGCCGCGGCGAGTCACCCCCCGTCATGCTCTGCTCGCATCTCGACGTCGTCGATGTAGGCGACATTACCTCGTGGGAACATCCACCCTTCGGCGCTGTCATCGCCGACGGTCATCTGCACGGCCGCGGCGCCATGGACATCAAGGGTCCGCTCGCGCTTCAGACGTATGCCGCGGCCCGCTTCGTCCGTGAGCCTGCGGCCGGCGACGTCATCGTCGCCCACACCGTGCTGGAAGAGCGCGGCGGCTGGGGCATGGCTCATCTCATGGCGAGCGGGGCCGTCAAGCCCGGCGCGATCGTCATTGGCGAGTCGACGAGCGGTGACATCTGCATCGGTCATCGCGGACGTGCGGAGATGATCGCTGAGGTGCAGGGCCTTGCCGGTCATGCGAGCGCGCCGGAGCGTGCACGCAATCCGCTGCACGGACTCGGCGCCGTACTGAACGCGCTCGACGCGTTCGCCCACGACCTGGACGAGCATACGATTCTCGGGCGCTCCACTGCCGCGCCGACCATGGTCGAAACCCTGCCGCGGAGCAGGAACGTCATTCCCGACAGCGCACGGGTCGTGCTCGACTGGCGAGTGCTCCCGGGCCTCCTGCCGGACGGCGCGCTCTCACTGCTGCGCGAGTACCTCGACAGCGTACGACTGCCGGAGGATCTGCGGCTCGACGTGCGATTCGCAATGGAGCGGCAGCACACCTGGACCGGGCTCGATGAAGAGCGGCGTCTCTTCACGCCCGGATTCCTAATGGACACGGCACACCCGGTCGTGCGCGCCGCCGCCCGCAGCGTCACGAGAGCGACAGGACGCGCGCCGGAGGTCCGGCCGTGGACGTTCGCGACCGACGGCGGCCACAGCTGTGGTGTGCATGGCATTCCGACCGTCGGGTACGCACCCGGCGAGGAACGCTTCGCGCATACCAATCGCGAACGACTCGAGCTAGAGACTGCCCGCACCGCCTTCGACGCATACCCCGGCCTGATCACCGCAATGTTCGAAGTCCTGCCCGGACTCGAAGCCATCGACGCCTGACCAGCCAGCAACGGCGGCCGGCGCGCGCATGACCGGCCACCCACTGCGGCGTATGGGCGACGGGGGCTCCCCCGGTTATCTTTGATGGCTGTGCCTCTGATCAAACAACGGAGCCGTTACACCGAATGCCGAATCTGAGACTCGGGATCGTCGGCCTGCCGAACGTCGGCAAGTCGACTCTCTTCAATGCCCTGACCGGTGCTGCTGCGTCGGCTGACAACTACCCGTTCTGCACGGTCGATCCGAACGTCGGCGTCGTCGAGGTGCCGGACCCGCGCATGGACCTGCTGGTCGAGCGCGTCCAGCCGCGCAACACGCAGCCCGCCGTCGTGACGTTCGTCGACATCGCCGGTCTCGTTGAGGGCGCGTCGGAGGGCGAGGGGCTCGGTAACCAGTTCCTCACGAACATTCGCGAGGTCGATGCAATCGTGCATGTCGTTCGCTGCTTCGACGACGCGGACGTCACGCACGTCATGGGCGACGTCGATCCGGAGCGCGACCGAGCTGTGATCAACCTCGAGCTCGCTCTGAGCGATCTGCAGAACGTCGAGAAGCGGATCGGGAAAGTGGAGCGCACGGCGAAGAGTGGCGATCGTGAAGCCGTCGCCGAGCTCGCCCTGCTGAAGCGGCTGCATACTCTGCTGTCGGAGGGTCAGCCCGCGCGCCGGATCGGCCTCGAGAGCGACGAGGAAGCGCGCATACTCCGCACGTTCAATCTGCTCACGGCCAAGCGCGAGATCTACGTCGCAAACGTTGCCGAGAGCGATCTGCCTTCCGGCGAGAATGCGCTCGTGGAGACGCTGCGCAGCGCAATCGCCGCGGACGGCGAGGACGCTCAGGTGGTCCCCCTGTCCGCACGTATCGAAGCGGAGCTGCTCCACCTGGAGAAGGAGGAACGTGGCATGTTCCTCGAAGAGCTCGGCCTCGAGGAGCCCGGCCTCTATCGCCTCATTCGCGCCGGCTACCAGCTCCTCGGCCTCATCAGCTTCTTCACCGCCGGCGAGAAGGAAGTCCGCGCGTGGACCATCCGTCGTGGCTCGAAGGCGCCCCAGGCCGCCGGTGAGATCCACACCGATTTCGAGCGCGGCTTCATCCGCGCCGAGACGCTCGCGTTTGCCGACTTCGAGCGGGAGGGCTCGCAGAAGGCCGCCCGCGAGAAGGGCCTCGTGCGCTCGGAGGGGAAGGAGTACGTGGTCCAGGATGGCGACATCCTGCTCTTCCGATTCAACGTGTAGCCGCCAGCCCATCGCAGCACGCAACCCGCGCCGGTCCGCTGGTCGACGGGATCGCCGGACCAGGATGGACTACCGCCTGGATGTCTCCAACCTCGATTCCCCGACCATGGCGCACATCCATGCCGGCGCCGCGGGCGAAAACGGCGGCATCATTGTGCCGCTGTTCGCTACGGAGGACCCGGTCGCCTCCTTCAGCGGCAGACTGGTCACGGATTCCTTCACGGCGGCTGATATCGTGCCGCTGCCGGGTGCGACGGCCGCGATGTCGATGGATTCACTGCGCGTCCTCATGCGCAACGGCAACGCGTACGTCAACGTCCACACCTCGCACTGCCGCCCGGAGAGATCCGAGGTCAGATCGAGCGGCGCTGATCGGAGGCGGCGCTGATCGGGGGAGCGGGCGCGGCCGGTCCTGCGCACCCGCTCTCAAGGCGCTCCGTGTGACGCGGTGAGTGTTGGCGCTGCAACGAGGTGAGTGTTTGCGCTGCAACGAGGTGAGTGTTTGCGCTGCAACGAAGCGGCTGCGCCCGTGGGACATCGACGCGGGAAATTCGTAGCAGCGCAAAGAACTCGCGAAAAAACCGTTGTCATGACTGGGGC
>DATABQ010000217.1:0-7269 GCA_036259495.1 Longimicrobiales bacterium
CGGGCCGCGCATTGGAGGGAGCAAGGTTCTGTCGCTGATCGTGCCGTGTCAACGCCTTGCGCCGCACCGGGCTTTATCCGGCGCCCGTGATCCGGTACATTGCGGGAGTGCCGAATCGGCGCGCCACTGCTGCGAAGGTAGATCAAATGGCTACTGAAAAGGACGTGAGACGGGCGCTGCGCAAGGTGAAGGATCCGGAGCTGAATCTGGATCTCGTCGTGCTCGGGCTCGTTTACGACATTGAAGTACAGGACACGCACGTGAAGGCGACGGTCTCACTGACCTCGCCGTTCTGCCCTGTTGCCGGCCAGATCCTCGATGAGGCGAAGGCGGCGATCGAAGGTGTGGAAGGCGTGGAGACGGCTGAAGTCGAGCTGACGTTCCAGCCGCCGTGGACACCGGACCGGATCGATCCTCTGATCCGCTCGAGCCTCGGGATCTGATCACGCACCCGACCCGCGCGAAGGAGCCCAATGGGCGGTGAGCTGTCGCAGGCCGTGATCGGCAACGGGACCCTGAGCTGGCGTGAGGCTGGCTCCGGCGACGACGTGCTCGTCCTCATCCACGGCTTCCCGTTCAACTCCGCTGTCTGGCGGCCGCAGCTCGAGGAGCCGCCCGCCGGCTGGCGCATCATTGCACCCGACGTGCGCGGCTTTGGCGGGAGCGGTCCGGTGCCGGGCGATCGCCTGCCCATGGACCTCCTCGCCCAGGACGTCATTGCCCTGCTCGGGCACCTCGGGGTGAGCAGTGCAGTCGTGTGCGGCCATTCGATGGGCGGGTATGTCGCGCTCGCGCTGGTGCGCCGTGCGGCGCGGCTGGTCCGGGCGCTCGTGCTCAGCGATACGCGTGCGACGCCGGACTCCGAACAGGGGAAGCAGGGCCGGCTGAAGAACGCGAAGCACGTTCATGCGCATGGCACGGCGGCGCTCATCGATGCGCTGGTGCCGCGGCTGCTGGATGAGCACACGCGCACGAACCTGCCTCACATCGAGACGGAGCTCCGCACGATAATGAACGAGGCGCCGGCACCGTCGGTCATCGCAGCACTGCTCGGGATGGCACAGCGGCCGGATTCGACGCCGCAGCTCCGGTCCATCAATGTGCCCACTCAATTGATCGTGGGCGCAAACGACCAGATCACGCCCGCCGGCGATGCGCGCCTGCTCGCCCGCGCGATTCCCGGGTCGCAGATCGAGATCATCGACAGGAGCGCCCATATCCCGTCGCTCGAACAGCCGGCAGTCTTCAACCGTGTGATGGTGGCGTTCCTCGACCGCGTGCGTCAGACGCCGCTCACCAGCTGACACTCGGTCTTGAGCAGAGCGGCGAGGCAGGGGAAGGATGGCGCGCTTCTTTTCACGCAGAGCCGCTGAGTAGCAGAGACGCGGCTGGTACCGGGTGAGCAGAATGTCAGCGTCTACGCTCAATTCGCGGCGTAACCGAGGAATCCGTTGTTGTTGTTAACAGAAAAAATGAAGTCTGCCCTGCCGCGAAGATGCGTCACGCCATGCAGCACGCCTGAGCAGAACAACACCACGTCTTCAGGAACCATGCTCACCGTCCGAATCGCGATCGATCACGACAGGACAA
This sequence comes from Longimicrobiales bacterium, assembly GCA_036259495.1. Taxonomy (GTDB): domain Bacteria; phylum Gemmatimonadota; class Gemmatimonadetes; order Longimicrobiales; family RSA9; genus SH-MAG3. The sequence goes on from DATABQ010000217.1 coordinate 1,591, forward strand.
CGATCACCCTCTGCGGCTCTGCCCCTCCGCGGCTCTGCGTGAAAAGAGGCATACGGCTCCGCCCGCATGCGCGATGCCGACACAGCCCTCATGTTTGTCGGAACGACTCGTCCTCGCGTTCGAGCTAGCTCATCAGATCCAGCTGGTCCCTGCCTGCCGCGGCGGGTGCTTCGCCGTCCTCCGACGCATCGACGTCCGGCGAGCCGGCCCGGCGTGAGGCGCCCGTCTCCCCGCCCTCGCGCGCGACGCGTGATACCTCCACCACGCGGTCACCGGCTCCAACGTTGATTACACGCTTGCCCTGAGTGGCCCGGCCCTGCACTGGAACGTCGATGCCGCTGACGCGGATCGCTCCGCCTGTCGCCGTGATCACCATCAGCTCGTCGTCATCGAGAAGCTCCTTCGCCGCGACCAGCGGACCGCTCTTCCCGCTCACGTCGAGCGTGATCGTGCCGAGACCGCCGCGCTTCTGCGCCGGATACTCGGACATCGGGGTCCGCTTGGCGTACCCGTTCTCCGTAACCGTGCACAGCGTAGCCTCGCGCCGGATCACCGACATGCCGACAACTGCATCGCCCTTCCGCAGCTGGATCCCTTTTACTCCCTGCGATACGCGGCCCATGGACGGTACATCGTTCTCCGCAAATCGTATCGCACGGCCCTGCTCGGTCACGAGGACGATGTCGTTCGCGCCCTCCGATACCTGCACGTCCAGCAGACGATCCCCCTCCTGCACCTTTATGGCAGCAATGCCGCCGCTCCGGATGTTCGCGTACTGGTCGAGCGTCGTGCGTTTGACGATGCCGCCACTGGTCAGGAACAGCAGCAGCCGGTCGGGCGAGAACTCCTCGACCGGGATCAGCGCGGCAACACGGTCGCCACGGGCAGTCGTCACGAGCTGCGCCAGTGCGCGGCCGCGGCTGCTCGGCCCCGCCTCCGGCACATCCGACACCGCGAGCGCGTGCGCCTGGCCGCTCTGCGTGAAGAACACGAGCGTGTCCTGCGTGCCCGCGACGAAGACGTGCTCGAGGAAGTCTTCATCGTGCCGGTCCATCGCCGCGATCGGCTTCCCGCGCGACACACGACGGCGATACAGATCGAGCGGCACGCGCTTGATGTACGACTCGTGGCTGAGCGTGATGACGACCTGCTCCTCCGCGACCAGGTCCTCGACCTCGTACTCGGCGACGTTCTCGATGATCTGAGTGCGTCGCGCGTCCGCGAACCGGCCAACCACATCGTCCAGCTCCTCGACGAGAACCTCGAGCTGACGTGCCGTGCTCGCGAGAATCGTCTCCAGCCGCTTGATCAGCTTCTTCAGCTCGTTCAGATGCTTCTTCAGATCGTCCGTCTCGAGAGCGGTGAGCCGGCCCAGTCGCATGGCGAGGATCGCTTTGGCCTGTTCTTCCGAAAGCTCGAACGAGTTGCAGAGTGCGCGCGCCGCCTCCTCCTGGTCCTTTGATGCGCGAATGATCGCGATCACCTCGTCGATGTACTCGAGTGCGATCAGCAGGCCCTGGATGATGTGAGCCTGAGAGCGCGCCTCATCCAGATCGTGCTGTGAACGCCGCTGGATGACTTCCAGGCGATGGTCGCGGAACCGCTCGAGCATCTCCTTCAGCGTGAACTCGTGCGGCACGCCCTTGTCGAGAGCGAGCATGATCGCGCCGAACGTCGCCTGCAGGTACGTCTGCTTGTACAGCGTGGCGAGGAGTGGCTTCGTTTTCGCGCCGCGCTTGAGCTCGATGATGAGACGCATGCCGTCGCGGTCCGACTCGTCGCGGAGGTCGGCGATGTCGTCCGCCTTGCCGCTCCGTGCGACGTTCGCGATCTGCTCGATCACCTTCGCCTTCGACACGCTGTACGGCAGCGCCGTCACAACCAGCTGCTCGCGTCCGCCGCGCTTCGTCTCCTTCTGTACAGCAGCGCGCATGACAATGCGTCCGCGCCCCTTCGTATAGGCGTCGCGTATACCCTCCGAGCCGAGGATGAACGCGCCGGTCGGGAAGTCCGGTCCCGGCACGTGCTCCATCAGCTCTTCGACCGTGATCTCCGGATCGGCGACCAGCGCCTTCAACGCGCCGGCGATCTCCGCCAGGTTGTGCGGCGGGATGTTGGTCGCCATGCCGACCGCGATTCCGCTCGAGCCGTTGACCAGCAGGTTCGGAAAGCGGGCAGGAAGGACCTTCGGCTCCTCCAGCCGATCGTCGAAGTTCGGCGTGAAGTCGACCGTGTCCCGCTCGATGTCCGCCAGCAGGTCCATCGCGATCGGCGCGAGGCGCGCCTCCGTATAGCGATAGGCCGCGGCGTTGTCACCATCGATCGACCCGAAGTTGCCCTGCCCATCGACGACCGGGTACCGGAGCGAGAAGTCCTGGACCATCCGCACCATGGCCTCATAGACCGCCATGTCGCCGTGCGGGTGGTATTTGCCCAGCACGTCACCAACCACCGTCGCGCTCTTCTTGTACGGCCGGCCTGCGGACAGCCCGGCCTCGTTCATCGCGTACAGGATTCGGCGATGCACCGGCTTCAGGCCGTCGCGGACATCGGGCAGCGCACGCTGCACGATGACGCTCATCGAGTAGTCGAGGAACGAGGACCGCATCTCTTCCTCGATCAGGCGCGGGAGCACGCGTTCGCGACGGGTCGGCATGGCTGCCATTGCTGCTCATCTCCTCTGGATTCAGGTTGCGGGGGTAAGGTTCGGTTTTGGTTCGGGAGGACGCAAGGGGGACGGCCTGACGCGGTAATGCTTCGGCGGGACTGCGGATCGCGATTGGGAAACAGGTTGCCGGCGGGACTGCGGGCAGGAAACAGGGTATGGGAGCGGTGTGGGCTCGGCGCCTGGCGCCGTGAGTGCCCCACCCACGCCTGCAATACTGGACGCTTCGGGGTTTTTCGTGCCTCTAATGGGGCGCGGCGGAGCGATGCACGGCGAGTGCGCCCAAGCCTCCATTTGCTGACACCAAAGCCTGCGATTGGAGGGTTGAGTGCGCAGAGCGCTGTCAACTCTCCAGACGATCCTGAGATTGAGATTCCGATGGAGTGTTGATGGCGTATGGCGCGCACAATACTCCACTGTCTCGCTTCAGTGTCGCCAAATGGATGGTTGTACGCACTCGCTTCGCCACCCGCCGCCCGCGCGGGCGAAGCACGTCGAGAGAGCTACGGCAGGCATTGGCCGACTACCAATCGTCCAGGGTCTCTTCGAACTCGGCGGCCATGCTGGGGTGGCCATGCTGGTTGGCGATGGCTATGCCGCGGGTGTAGGCGGCGCGGGCTTCCTCGTCGCGGCCGAGCTGGCGGAGTGCGTTGCCGAGGCGGCCCCAAGCGTTCCCCTCGTCGTCGGCGAGCTCGAGGTAGCGTGTGAGCTGGGCGGCTGCTTCCTCCCAGCGAGCCTGCTTCTCGAGCTCCATGGCGAGCCCGAAGCGGGCGCGGGCGTCGTCCGGGCTCCGCTCGACCATCTTCTGAAGCGCTGCTATCCGGTCATTCTGCATGTTCGTGTCTCCAGTCCACGTTGAGCCGGTCTGCGAGCTCCATTGCGTCGAACGGGGCATGCACCTTCGCATCGTTGTCGAAGAACACGTATGCGTCGCGGCTCTTCGCGTGTGGCGCTCTGCGCGATGTGGCGCGGGCGGCGTCGCGCGGTTCGCGTCCGGCCGTCCAGGAGCGGAGCTTCCGCGCCCAGCGGTCTAGCGATGCTGCGTCGTAGCCGCTGGCGTACAGCTCTTCGGCACCATGCAATCTGAGGTAGACAAAGTCGCTCGTCACATCCTCGGCGTACGGCCAGTCCGACGCAGCATCTGAAAATACGAGTGCATGGCCGTGCTGGCGAAGTAGATCGATGAAGTCATCGCACATGAACGACTCGTGCCGCACCTCGAACGCGTGACGTATGCGACGGTCAGTATGCGTGTGGTACGACGCGCGGCCGCTGACACGTGCGTCGTGCCTGCGCGCGAGTGACGACGCATCGCGTTCGCTGCGCGGCAGCAGCTCCATGAACCGCTCAAACCGCTCACGGTCGTAGCGCATCCGCGCCGAGAACTGCCAGAGCATGGGGCCGAGCTTCTCCTCGAGCCGGAGCACGCCGGACGCGAAGAAGTTCGCGAGCGGAGCCACGGGATCGCGCAGCTGTTTCATGTGCGTGATGAACCGGCTGCCCTTCACGGCGAACTGGAAGCCGTCCGGCGTCTGATCACGCCACGATGCAAAGTTCTCGGGGCGCTGGAGCCGGTAGAACGTGCCGTTGATCTCGATGGCGTTGAACTGGAGTGCGGCGAACGCGAGCTCGTTGCGCGCGGCGAGACCCTGTGGATAGAAGAGTCTCCGCCAGCCGGCATATGTCCAGCCGGATATTCCAATGAACGGCTCGGCCATGGCTGCTCGCTGATTGAATGCGGCGAACGAGTCGGCCTCGCTCGACGGTCAGCGCGCAGTGCTCGCTTCCCGCGTGCTTCCGTCCGCGGAACCTCCCGCTACCACACTCAGCAGGATTCCGACCACCACAACGGTGATCGCACCGACGACGTTGTGCCAGAGGAACGAGATGGACGGTGCGCCGAAGGATACGGCGGCGACGGCGGCCATACCGGACAGGAGTGCGATGAACGCTGGCCAGGGCCGAATGAAGGGGATCATCGCCAGAAGGAATACGCCGAGGATCGACCCATAGAAGAAGGAGCCGAAGCGATTGACGACCTCGATGAGAGAGCCGAGCGTCGCGGCATAGGTGGCGACGATACATGCTACGAGGCCCCAGAAGCCGGTCGCGAGCTTCGATACCGCGAGGAAGTGCGCGTCCGTACCTTCGGGGCGAACCCAGCGCCGGTAGAAGTCGATGACCGTAACGGTCGACAGCGAGTTCAGCTCGGACGATATGCTCGACATCGCTGCGGCCATGATCGCGGCGATGAACAGACCGGCCAGTCCGATCGGCAGGTAGTTCAACACGAAGTGCGGCACGATGTAGTTCACGTCGCGTGACGACTCGCCCGTCACGCGGCCGGCGAGGTCGAGTGCCTCGGTGCGGACGTCGTTCGCGGCTGCTTCGCTCGCGAGGAACCGTTCGGCCGCAGCAGGGTCCCGGGCGCCTTCGCTCGCGGCGAGCGATCGTGCGGCACTCTCGCGATCCGCCCAGGCGTCGTTGAAGCGCGACTCGAGCGCATTGTACTCGGCGCCCGCCTCCGCGCGTACTGCCGACTCGTGCGCGGGGTTGAACAGCAGCGGCGGCGCCTGGAAGAGATAGAACACGAAGATGAGCACGCCGATGATGAGCACGAGCGCCTGGAGCGGGATCTTCCAGTACGCACTGATGAGCAGCGACGTGCGCGCTTCGGGCACCGATCGCGCCGTCAGGTAACGCTGCACCTGGCTCTGGTCCGTGCCGAAGTACGACAGCATGAGGAAGAAGCCGCCGATGATGCCCGACCAGAACGTGTAGGTATCCGTCAGGTTGAACGAGAAGTCGAACGTCTGCAGCCGCCCTGTCGCACCCGCAATGCTCAGCGCCTCGCCTGGCGCGACCGGCAGCTGCACGAGCAGCACGATCACGATCGCGAGCAGGGAGAACACGATCAGCACCATCTGCTTCACGTCAGCCCAGGTCACCGCCTGCACTCCGCCGATCATCGTGTAGAGCACGGTCGGAATGCCGATCAGCGCTACCGCCCAGGG
>DATABQ010000218.1:0-1794 GCA_036259495.1 Longimicrobiales bacterium
AGTACGTGGCGCACCCGCCGCGTGCAGGGGGGCACGCACCGCTCGCCGGTCCCGTGGCCTGGGTGCCGCGGACGGGCGGCAGCGCGGTTGCCCGCACGCTTCGGATCACCTCGGCGATCGCCGCGTACCGGATATGGCAGGTGCTCACGCCGAGAATCGCACGCGCGGACATCGTGCACGTGCACAGCAACGGTCTCCTGGCGGAGCTTGCGGTGCTGCTCGCCCGCCGCGCCGGCAAGCCGGTCGTGCTGACGCTCTATGGCACGGAGATCTGGCACTACGCGCCGAAAAAAGTCGGACCAGATCTCTTCACGCGTGCGTACAACGCTGCGTCCTACGTGACCTTCTACAGCGACCGGTTGATGGTCCGCGCGCAGGAACTTGGCCTGGGGCGCAGGAGGATCCAGACGATCTATCCGCCGGTGAGCGACAGCTTCGCATGGCACGACGAGGACGCACAGGAAGAGGCTCGCGCGGCACTCGGCATCCAGAATGCTCACCTCCTGCTGAACGTGAAGCGCCTCCATCCGCTTGCCGGCCAGCGGTATCTGATCGAGGCGATGAACGAGGTGATTCGGTTCTATCCCGACACCCGCCTCGTCATCTGTGGAACGGGCGCGATGCTCGAGGAGCTCAAGGGAGTGGCACGCTCGGCAGGGGTCGAACGACATGTGACGTTCGCGGGGCTGGTAGACAACACCGCCGTCGCCCGCTACTGCGCCGCGGCCGATCTCTTCGTGCTGCCATCGCTATTGGAAGCACTGCCAACGGTCGCCGTCGAGGCGCTCGCGGCCGGCACACCAGTTCTCTCGAGTGACAATCCGGGAGGACTCGAACTGAGCGACGTGTTCGGCACCGACGTCGCGATCGTCCCGAGGGAACAGTCGATGGCGCTTGCGGAGGCGATCGGCGACTTCCTCCGCAACAAGCGCCGGACGCATCGGGCGACGCGCAGCGTCATCGACCGCGAGTTCCGGCCGAAGGCGGTCGCGTCGCGCTACTGGCAGGTCTACACTGAGGCGCAGGAGCAGCCCGAACAGCCCGGTGAAGGAGAACGCGGATGACATTCATCGACAGGATCAGCGGAGACCTGACCGCGGCAATGCGGAGCAGGGACCAGTTGAAGCTGGGCACACTGCGGATGGCGAAGGCGGCACTGATGAATCGCGAGGTCGAACGCGGACGTGCGCTGGACGATGCGGAATCGCAGCAGGTCATCGCGTCGTTGATCAAACAGCGACGCGACTCGTTCGAACAGTTCCAGGCCGCGGGTCGCACCGATCTCGCCGACAAGGAGCAGGCAGAGATCGCCGTGCTCGAAGCGTACCTGCCGCCGCCGCTGGATGCCGCTGAGCTGGAACGGCTCGTCGACGAAGCGGTCCGTGAGACGGGTGCTTCTTCGCCGAAAGACATGGGCCGGACGATGAAGGCGGTGATGAGCAAACTCGCCGGCGCCGCAGTTGATGGCAAGGCGGTGAGCGAACTCGTCAAGCGCAAGCTCGCGGGTCTCTGACGGCCACCAAACTTTTGTGCCGCTCCCTCCGTCTAACGCTTTGAAAGGCACGCACAAGCCTCTCATCCATCCTCCATCAGGCTCCTGTCGCAAGGCAGGAGCCTTCTTTTTTGCCTGCGCGTCCCGCTTCCGGGATGCGAAGTGTCCGGTCGCTTCAAAAACGAACAGTCGGCTGCGGATATGTCAAGCTTGTAAAGTCCCCGCATGAGTTCCACCCTCGCCAAATCCGCCGGCCTGATCGGGCTGGCGACCATGACGAGCCGCGTGCTCGGTCTCGCGCG
>DATABQ010000219.1:0-1654 GCA_036259495.1 Longimicrobiales bacterium
TCTCGATCTGGCGCGTGGCCTCGCGTTCGGCTGCGCGACCTGCGGCCTGCCGAAGGCGTCGCCCGATCTGGGCCTCGGCCGGCATCGCATCGAGGAGCACTACAGTCAGACCGGCGCAGACGGCCGCGGTGAGTCGGATCGTCTTCCTGATTCCCTGCCGAGCCATGTCTTTATCCACCTGTTTCCGAGCGTTACATTGCACGGGAACCGGCGCCCCCTGCGCAGCTCCCATCCTTTCTATCGGAAAAAAGGCCACGAGGGGATCACGGGTGACTGATCACACCACAATCCTCCTCCAGGCGGCGCGAGCCGGCGATCGCTCTGCGTTCGACGAGCTGTTCTCTCTCGCATATGATGAGCTCCGCCGGGCCGCGCATCAGCGCCTCTCCCGGAGCAGCGCCGGGGAAACGCTGAACACGACGGTGCTGGTGCACGAGGCCTACGTCCGGCTGGTGGACGGTGCGCGTGCCGAGTGGGCGGATCGGGCGCACTTCCTGGCACTCGCGTCGCGAGCGATGCGCTTCGTGCTGATCGATCACGTGCGATCGGCAAGTGCAGAGAAGCGAGGCGGTGGGATGGTCGGAATATCGCTCGACGATGTCGAATTGAGCGCCACGAGCGCCACGCAGGATCACGACCTGCTCGCGCTGAACGAAGCCCTCGAGAAGCTCTCCTCGTACAGCCCGCGGCTTGCACTGGTCGTCGAGTACCGCTTCTTCGGCGGCCTCACCCATGAGGAGATCGCCGCAGCCATGAACGTGTCCGTGCCGACCGTGAAGCGCGACTGGGTGCGTGCCCGTGCCTGGCTCTTCGATGCGATGCAATCCGAACGAACCCCGACCTGATCGAAAACGCGAATGAGTCCGCTTTCTCCCGAGCGGTGGCAGAGGATCGATACGGTCTTCGCCGCCGCACTCGATGTCGAGCCAACCAGTCGCGATGCGTGGCTGAAGGCCGAGTGCGGCACCGACATTGAATTGTACGAGCGCGTCCGACTGCTCCTGCAGCGAGGCGATGAAGCCGAAGAAGCTCTGGGCGAGTCCGTCACGGGTTTCGTGCCGGATGTGGTTCGGTCACTCGCCGGTGGCGAGTCAGAGGATGACGCCGCGCTGGCGCCGGGCACCCGCATCGGACCGTACCGTCTGCTGAACGAAGTCGGACGCGGCGGCATGGGCACCGTGTACCTCGCCGAACGCGCGGACGCGGAGTTCGAGAAGCGGGTGGCTCTCAAGGTCGTGCGCCGCGGGATGGACACCGACGATGTCCTGCTCCGCTTCCGCTACGAACGGCAGATCCTCGCCTCGCTCGAGCATCCGTACATCGCGCGGCTCTACGATGGCGGTGCAGCACCGGACGGCCGGCCGTACCTCGTCATGGAATACATCGAAGGCGAGCCCATCACGCGCTACGCCGAACGGCACCAGCTCAGCATGGATGAGCGACTCCGGCTGTTCACCGCCGTGTGCGGTGCCGTCGCGTTCGCCCACCGCAATCTCATCGTTCATCGCGACATCAAGCCGTCGAACATCCTCATTGGCAGCGATGACTCGCCGAAGCTGCTCGATTTCGGCATTGCCCGCCTGCTGGATCCTGCCGCACCGGACACGGCGCCGCTCACGCGCACCGGACTGCGTCTGCTCACGCCGGAGTATGC
>DATABQ010000220.1:0-2846 GCA_036259495.1 Longimicrobiales bacterium
CCTGCTGCGGCCGGAGGACGGCGAGGACGGTGCGGACGGCGAGGACCGTGCGGACGTTGAGGACGGCGCCCGTCGGGTGGCGGTAATCAGCTACCGCACGTGGCAGCGGGAGTTCGGAGGCGATTCCGCGGTGCTGGGCCGCCGATTGATCCAGACACAGTCGCAGGACAGCTACTCCATCGTTGGTGTGGCCCCTGCGGGTCTGGACTACCCGGTCGGCGCGGATTACTGGATTCCGGCCAGATCGCGAGATGCGGTAACCGTCGTTGCGCGCCTTGCGCCGGATGTGCCGGCGGAGACGGCCGGCGCCGAGCTCCTGTCGTTCGCGCAGAAGCTCGAAGATGGGCGATCGAATCCACGCGCCCCCACGGAAGCCGCTGCCCGATCGCTTTCGGAAGCCGTCGTCGGCGACGCGAAGCCCATCCTCGTCGCCATCATTGCCGCTGTGGTGCTGCTCCTCCTGATCACGTGCGCGAACGTGGGCAACCTCCTTCTCATGCGCACGACGCAGCGGTCCACGGCCGTCATTGTGCGTCGGGCACTCGGGGCAACGACCGGTCAGATCGCGCGGCTGTTCCTGGTCGAGGGCGCCCTGCTCGCAGCGGCCGGCGGCGCACTGGGGCTCGCTCTGGCTGTCGCGCTGCTTCGCATCCTCCCGGGCTTCGCTCCGGGCGTGGTTCCCCGCATGGATGTCATCGCTTTTTCGGGCATGCCCATCGCTCTGGCGATCGGCGTCACGGTTCTGGCCCTGCTGCTCATCGGTGTCGCTCCGGCGCTGGCCGCGGCCAGGGGCGACTTCGCCTCAGCCTTGCGGACGAACTCACGCTCGAGCACGGGCACGCGAGGTCGTCGCCGCGTTCGTCAGCTCTTCGTGGCGACCCAGGTCGCGCTCGCGGTCGTCCTGTTGTTCGGTGCGGGCCTCCTGGTGCGGAGCCTTCAGCGTCTCGGCGACCTCGAGCTGGGCTACGACACGGAAAGCGTCGTCGTCGTCGAGCTGGGGTTCAACCGCCAGGCTGCCGAGGGGCCCGCCGAAACATTCGCTCTGCTGGATGGTGTTCTGGAACGGATGCGAGCTGTACCGGGAGTGACCGCCGCGACGCCGATCATGGCGCGGCCTTTCATGGGCAGCACGGGCATCTTCCGGACTCGACCGATGTCGGAGCGACAGAGTGAGTCGGACGCAGAAGCCAATATCGAAGTGCCGCTCGAGGTGGGAGGCGGGGAGCTCTTCCGCACCCTGGGAATTCCGATCATCCGTGGCCGGAGACTGCTGGACACCGATCGCGACGGAGCGCCGAGAGTCGCTGTGGTGAGCGAGGCCGTTGCCGAGCACATGTGGCCGGACGAAGACCCGATCGGCAAGCGCATCCACCTCGTCACGTCCGAAGCGCAGTGGTGGACGGTGGTCGGAGTGGCTGGCGACACCCGCTTCCGCGAGCTCCGGGAATCCACGCCCACGATCTACCTCCACTTCCGCCAGCTTCAGATACTGCCCGGCGTCTGGACGGTGGCGCTGCGTACCGGGGAGCATCCCGCCACCGTCCTTCCGACCATGCGCCGACTAGTGAACGAGCTCGATCCGCGGGTCAGCGTATGGAGGGCCGGCACTCTGGGCGATCACCTGTCGCGAGGACCACTGGCGCGGCCCCGCATGTCCGCCGCCCTCCTGTCCGGCTTCGGACTCGCGGCGTTGCTGCTCGCGGCGGCCGGTCTGTATGGAGTGATGGCTCTGGCGGTCCGGGAGAGGACCCATGAGCTGGGCGTGCGGAAGGCGCTCGGCGCTTCACCCGCGCGACTGCGCCGCGATGTGCTGGGCGAAGCCGCAGCCGTTACCGCGGTCGGCACCATGGTCGGACTCCTAGCCGCACTGTTCGTGTCGCGCCTGCTCGTCACGCTCCTCTTCGATGTCGCACCGGCGGATCCCGCGACACTGCTGGGCGTCTGTGCGATGCTCCTGCTGGTCGCGGTAGTTGCGGCGTATCCCGCAGCACGACGTGCGACCCGCGTGGAGCCGATGCGTGCGCTGAAAAGCGAATGAAGCGCTAACGAACTGTGATCGGTCGAAGTCCTGTCTGAGCCGGCATTCCGTTCCGCTACGCCGTACAGCTGTCCCCGCCGCGATGCAGCCACCAGCGAGCCACAGTGGCGGTGGCGGGCAGGGCGTCGGGGGCCGCACGCCTGTTCGTTCATCACACGAACGGAGTAGTACGGCTTCAGATCCCGCTCTGCCCAGTACGGAATGTGCAAGCCGGAGCCCCTGATGCGTCCTATGGATGAACGCACGTCATCCGCACCAGGGATCTCGACACGATGCGCATGAGCCGCACAGATCTGCCACGCATCTCCGCGCCGATCGTACTCGCCGCGGTCATAACGCTCTCGTGTGTGCGCGGAGCGCCGCCGCCCGCGGTGGGTCCGGAGCCTGCCGGAGAACTCGAGGCGGGCGCGGTCGCGATTCCGCCGCTGCCGCTGCCGCCCATGGTGCGGCCCGGAGATGGCGCGACCGGGCCGGGTCTGACGGAGCCTGGTCTGACGTTCAGGCTGCGCGAAGGCAAGCGTCCCGGGAGGCCGGCTACGCCGGACGAGCCCGAGCCGATGCCGTCGGGGCCCTCGGCCGTGCAAACGCTCGATGCGGCGCGGACAGTGCGGCTGCTGGCGCGGCTGCCGGCATTACCCGCGCTCGACACCGCCGGCTTCCGCTTTCCAGCCGCATCGCCGCCGCCGCCGCGCTCGGGTCGCATCGTGCTGTCGACGTTCCCGCCGCCGGACTCTGTCGCGCCTCCAACGCCCCCGGCGCGAACGGGGAGTCCGCTCCGCGTCGTGCGTGTGGTGCCCATGGGCGACAC
>DATABQ010000221.1:0-3692 GCA_036259495.1 Longimicrobiales bacterium
GACGGTAGTTCGCGACTTCACCGGTCCAGCGGAAGAAGCGCACCTCCGATCCGAGGAGCGGCGTGGCGTAGCCGACCGTGGTGCGCGCCAGATAACCGGATGTCGGCTCCAGCGGCGCGTCCGTCGCGTCCATGAAGTAGGTGCCGCTCAGCTCCGCGCGGAACTTCCGTGCGGCGAGCGAATCGATCGTCGCCGGCTGGCATACCAGGAAAGCCGCACAGAACAGGGCAGGAGAGGCCAGGGTGGAGCCGTGCTCGAGATCGACGCCGGCCGAGATTCCGGAGCGCGCGCCCAGACGACGGGAGACACCCGCCCGACCGCCAACGGCTTCGCGGCTGAACACACCCGGCTCCGACACCCGCTCCATGAAGACATTCACGTCGAGCTGATTGCGCGGATTGATGAAGTACGGCTGCGTAAAATCCGCGGCCAGACGATAATCGAACTGGTTTCCGCTGAAGATGGTGTCACTCGGCTGGGCCGAGCAGACCCGCTCCCCGCCATTGATCGCGAACGGCTCACCGACGCCGAGGCGGCTTACGGAGCCGCGCAGCTGGAGCCGCCGCGCGCCACCCGTCCAGCTCCGGTGGACCCACTGCGCGTTCGTGCGCAGGCACTCCACCGTGCCGAATCCCACCGCGGCCTCCACTTCGCGCAGCGGCGCCTCCGCAATCGCTACGCGAACGGTCGCCGTGGACGGGTCGTCCGGCGTCTTCTGGAGCGAGTCGTCCGCGATGGTCACCGACGCGAGCGACACCAGCTCCAGGTTGTAGAGGTTGCGCTGACTCTCGACCAGCTGACTGCTCCGCAGGATCTCGCCCTCGCGGATCTCCAGCTGACGCAGCGTCGCATTGCGGCTCAGGTGCGGCGCGCCGGACACCATGATCGAATCGACCGTCACGACCGGCCCCGGGGCAACGTCGATGCTCGCTTCGGCACGGTTGTCGATCGTGTCCACCCTGAAGCTGCGGAACACCTCCGCGTGCGCATGGCCGCGCCGCTGGAGCACTCTCACGATGGACTCCGATGCCTCGATGTACTCGCCGAGATGGAAGATGTCGCCCGGCTGGAGCGCGAGCGTCTGCGCCAGCGAATCCGGGTCCAGCACGCCCTCCGTACCGCCCACCGTCAGCGCGTCCAGAATGATCGGATCGCCGGCCTGGATGTCGAACGTGACGTCCACGTCATCGCCCTCGGGGACGACGCTCGGCGTCACGCGTGTGCCGAAATAGCCCGCGATACGGTAGAAGCGCTCCAGCGTCTCGACATCGCTGGCAACGCGGCCCGTGCTCAGCCGGTGCTCCTCACGGCCGATTCGGGTGAACGGAACGCAGAAGGGGAGGCCGAGGAAGTTGCAGCGCGAGGGCTTCGTCTGAGTGAGCGTCAGAAGTGTATCCGCAGAGAACGGCTCCGGATTCACGAACATGACATTGTCGATCCGCGTACCCGACCGCGCGGCGATATCGGGATACAGGCGCGCGGCCTCCGACGTCGCGCACCCCGATGTCACGACGATGGCGGCCAGTACGAGCCACTTCGGTCCGCTCCAGCACCCCACCGGCACAGCCTCCCGTTACGATGATCGCATTGGATGTGGCACCCCGCGCCAGGGTGGATTGCGCCTTTATCTGACTGCGGACCACTCCGCTCCGCCCATGCAAGCGCAAGGCCATGCGGCCAGCTTGACGCATCCTGGGGCCGTGGCTAGGTTTCCTTGCTGTTTTGCGCGGCTGATCCGCTGCACCGCCCGCGCCGCAATGCGGTCGCGGGCGGTGGCATTAGCCGCCCCCCGAACTCCACGAAATTCGAAGACATGACGCGCCACCCGACCGCCCGCCGTGTGCACCATCAGGACTCCGCACCTGACGACGTTTTCGTCGCACGTGTGCTGGAGACCAGCGCCTGGGCGAAGCAGAACAGCCGCATGCTCGTGATCGGCGGAATCATCGCCGCCGTGCTCGTCATCGGCCTCGCCTACTTCGTCACCTCGCGCCGCGCACAGAACGCCCAGGCGGCCGCGCAGCTCACTCAGGTGCGCGCCGTCGTCATGAGCGGCAACAACCCGCTCGCGATCCGAGAGCTCGAGCAGTACCTCGCGCGCTTCGGCGGTACATCATCGGCCGACGAGGCGCGACTGATGCTCGGCCGCGCCTATCTGCATGCCGACCAGGCACAGCAGGCGCAGGAGATCATCGCGCCCCTCGCGGACGACATGGGCTCCGGGCTCGGAAACAATGCAGCGCTGCTCCTGGCCTCCACCTACGAGGCCGCGCAGGAGCCGCACCGGGCGGAGGAGATCTACCTGCAGATGGCTGAAGAGGCGCGATTCCTCTTCCAGCAGCAGGACGCGCTCGACAATGCAGCCCGCATCCGGCTCCAGCGCGGCGATGCCGCCGGCGCCGTCGAGCTCTACGAGCGCCTCCTCGAGATCACGCCCGAGAGCAACACCGAGCGGCCGATTTTCGAGATGCGACTCGGCGAAGCACGTGCCCTCGCTGCCGTCGGCGGCACCATCACGGCAGCCGCGCCACCGCCCCCGCCGGCGAGTGCTCCGGGACAGGTGGCCCCGCAGCCGCAGCCCGGTCAGGCGCCTGCGCAGCCCGGACAGACGCAGCCGACGCCTGACCAGACGCCGACGCCGGAACCGACGACCACCGGGCAGTAGGGCCGGACGGGCGACACGCCGCCTTCCTGATCTCGCAGACAGAGCGCTTCTGCGGCCGCTCCGCACCAGGTGATTACAGCCCGACTCTGCGCTTCATGGGCGCCGTGAGAGACTGTCTCACGGCGCCCATGTCTTTCCAGGGATCCGCCTTCAGCTTCCGCAGGCGCTCCGGCAGGTTCTGCACGTTGAAGGTGTCCGAGCGTACGTCGTCGTCGTAGAGCTCATCCCAGGTGACCGGCGTCGCGACCGGGGCGCCGGGACGTGCCCGCGTCGAATACGCCTCGATGGCCGTGGCGCCCTTCGAGTTCCGCAGGTAATCGAGCAGCACGCGGCCTTTCCGCTTCTTCTTCGACACGTCCAGCGTGTACCGGTCCGGCGCCGCCTGTGCCAGCAGGGAGGCGACAGCCTTCGAGAACAGCCGGACCTCTTCCCATTCGGAGCGCCGCACCAGCGGCACCACGACGTGCAGACCCTTGCCTCCGGTCGTCTTGACGAAGCTCACGAGCCCCAGCTCATCCAGCAGCTCACGAACGTGTCCGGCCGCTTCCACGATCGTCGCCCACTCCATTCCTTCGTCCGGATCGAGATCGATGAGAAAACGATCGGGACGCTCCAGCCTGTCCTGCCGGACATTGAACGTGTGCAGCTCGAGCGCGCCGATCTGCGCCAGCGATACCAGCCCGTCCACCGAATCGACCACGCCGTACCACTCGGGGCCGTCGCGCTCCTCCACCTCCACGCGCCGGATGGCCTCGGGCGCCGAATCGTCCATGTGCTTCTGGAAGAACCACCAGCCGCCGCGGCCGGAAGGGCAGCGGACCAGCGTCAGCGGCCGCCCCGAGATGTGCGGCAGGATCCACTCGGCCACCTCCTGATAGAACTCCGCCAGGTCCTGCTTCGTCAGACCCTGCTCCGGATAGAGCACCTTGCCCGGACTCGTGAGCCGGACCCTGCCGATCTGCATGGCCTTGCCGCTGGCCTTGCCGCTGGCCTTGCTGCTGGTCTTGCTGCTGGTCTTGCTGCTGGT
>DATABQ010000222.1:0-7357 GCA_036259495.1 Longimicrobiales bacterium
CGCGCCCGGAAGTCCCTCGGCCAGAACTTTCTCGTCGATGTGAACCAGCAGCGCCGCATCGTCAAAGCGCTGGAGACGAACCCGGACGATACGGTCATCGAGATCGGTCCGGGTTCGTCTCCAGCGCTTTGACGATGCGGCGCTGCTGGTTCACATCGACGAGAAAGTTCTGGCCGAGGGACTTCCGGGCGCGATGCGCGCTCATCCCCGCACGAGCAGTGCAGTGCGGTCATCGGCGGGTGTGGTCATCGCCGCACCGGACGCAGTGCTGAAGACGAGATTCAGAATGGCTTCGAGCGGTTCATTACGCGCACCGGCGACGTCTGCAATCAGGCTCTTTTCACCGGCGCCGGCGCCACGGTCGGGATAGACGTCGGTGAGTCCGTCCGTGAAGAGGCAGATGAGGCTGCCATCGGAGCCCCACCCGATCGTGTCCTCGCCGTAATCCTCCATCTGCGCGATGCCGAGCGGCGGAGCGGTCGCACCGAGGCGCGTGCGCGTGCCATCGACCCCGACCAGAAACGCGTGCGGGTGACCGGCATTGGCATAGACGAGATGACCGGCGCGCGGATCGATCACGCCATAGAACGGCGTGAGATACATCTCCGTGGACTCGAGCTCCTTGATGAGGGCGCGGTGCACGTGGCGCATCACCTCGGCCGGCGGACCGGATTCCTGCGCATATATGGCGACGGCGCTCATGGTGAGCGCCATGATCAGCGCCGCGGAGAATCCGTGGCTGGATACGTCGCCGATCATGATGCCGATGCGGTCGCCGGGCAGTCGGAAGAGGTGGTAGAAGTCGCCGCCGACCGACTCCGCGGGAAGACATCGTGCGGCGACCTGCGGAGGGCCTTCGAACGCGTCCGGATCCGGCAGCAGCTTGAGCTGCAGATCGTGAGCGAGCTCGAGCTCGCGCATCAGCCGTTCCTGCTTCAGGCTCTCACGCACGAGACGCTGCGTCTCGAGCGCCGCACCGATCTGACTCGCGATCGCAGAGAGCAGACGTGAGTCGCCCGCCGTGAACCGTACGTTCGTGCGGCGGCCGACGAGCGTGATCACGCCGACCGTTCGCGTCGTGCCGTTCGGCGGCGTGTAGTTGATCGGTACCGAGAGGAACGCTTCGCGGCCGCTCGGCCGGGGCTCGAGGCGCGGAACAGTGGGCAGGAGTGCACCGCGCTCCAGGTTCAGCGCCTGCCGCTCCCTGAACACCCAGGCGGTGGCCGACTCGCGATCGTCGACAGCGATCGGTCCGCGCAGCCCCTCCTCACCGACCGCCGCCGCAATGTGGAGCCGATTGTCGCCCGGGTCGAACACCCATAGCGATGCGCGTCGTGCCCCGAGCACGTCGGCGACCTCGGCCAGGATGCGTTCCGCCGCGTCCGGGACCGAGAGGACGGAAGCCAGGATCTCGCTGATGAAGTACAGCAGGTTGATCTCTTCATAGCGTTCGGTGAGCTCGCGCGCCGCCGAACGCGCCTCGCGCTCGTGATGCAGCACCTGGGCAAGCGCGTGCGTAAGGAAGCCGTGATCGACCTGCTTGCCATCCCCGACGCCCAGCACCTCGAGCGAGAGCGGGAGTCCGTCCACGGTCGGAACGGGAAAGCTCGACCCGCGAGCCCACTCATCCGGCGGAACTTCGTCGCCCGGATACAGGCAGACCGGCGAACCGGCGTCTCCCGCCCACAACCGCAGCTCCGCACCGGGATGCCCATCACGAAAGGCATCCAGCAGCGCCACCACCGGCGCCGGCAGGGGCGTGAGATCTGTCAGCAGTGTCGTTTTCATTCAGCCGACGGGTTTGCGCGGCTCTTCGGCGCGGCTCAGGAGGATCATCGTGATGGAGTTGCCGCGTTCATTGAACTCGACCTGATCCATCAGCTGCCGGATCAGGAAAATGCCCCGGCCGCCGGGCCGTACGCGGTTTCCCGGCAGCGTCGGGTCGCGGACGGAGCCCGGATCGAAACCGCGCCCCTCGTCCGTGACCTGAACCCTGATCTCACGGGGTGTAAGGTGGGCTTCGACGCGCACCCGCTTCTCCGGGTCGCGGCAGTTGCCGTACAGCATCGCGTTGGCCAGGGCTTCGGTCAGCCCCACCCTGAAATTGAGGCGAAGACGGTCGTGGTCGAATCCGACCTCCGACCCCTTGTCCGTCAAATAGTCGACCGACCGCTCGATGGCGCGGAGGTCGTTGGGCAGTTCCAGAACATAGTCCAGCTGCATGCCGATATGATAAGTCCCGTCAGACGGGACGGGAAGCGGAAGGCGGCCGTCCCGTTATCGAGACAGGCCGCCACCCGCCGCGAGAGGGCGTCCGGCAGCGCGATTTCCGGATCACGACACTAGAATGACGAGAGCGCCTCGCCGCGATCGGATGCGATGTGGAACAGCGTGTCGAGCTTGGTCAGCTCGAAGAGCGTACGGAGATCCTCATTGAGGTTTGCAAGCCGCAGCTCACCTCCCTGCTCCCTGATCTTCTTCGACAGGCTGACCAGTACGCCGAGGCCCGACGAGTCGATGTAACCGGTGCTCGAAAAATCGATCAGGAACTTCCGCGCCCCGCCCTCCAGCTCCTCCAGCACCTTCTGCTTCAGCTCCTGCCGGTTGCCCACGATCAGCTGTCCTTCGACGTCGATGATCGTGACATCGTCCTGCTTCTTCACATCGAAGCTCATCGCTCCTCCAGATGTACGTGATTAGCGTCGCCGCGCCTTGCGCTGCGGACGCATCGGCCCTCTCGGTGCGCAAGGACGTTCCGGGACGGGACACCCGTCGGGGCGCAAAATCGGTGCCGGGTCACTCCTGCAGTGCTGTCACGCACGCGACCGCCACGATGTCGTCGGCGCTCGCGCCACGGGACAGGTCATTGCACGGTCGGGCGAGTCCCTGGAGGATCGGCCCGACGGCGTCGGCATGCGCCAGCCGCTGCACGAGCTTGTAGCCGATGTTGCCGGAATCGAGGTCCGGGAACACGAGCACGTTCGCGCGTCCGGCGAGCAGTGAATCGGTTGTCTTGCGCCGCGCGACCTCCGGGATGAGTGCGGCGTCGACCTGCAGCTCTCCATCCGCCATCACACCCGGGATCAGCTCACGGAAACGGGCGAGCGCGTTGCGGATCCGGTCGACGGACGGGCCGGACGCGCTTCCGTGGGTGGAGTAGGAAAGGAATGCGACACGCGGCTCGTCGCCGACGATCTGCCTCCGTGCGACGGCGGCCGCTGCGGCGATGTCGGCGAGCTGATCGGCGTCTGGATCGGGCACCACGCTCGCGTCGGTGAACGTGAGCACTTCCCGCGCATTGGTATCGCGGAACGACGGGACGATCATGTAGAACGATGCCGACACGGTGCGGATGCCGGGCGCAGTGCCGACCATCCACAGCGCGGCGCGCAGCACGTCGCCCGTCGTGCGGGACGCACCCGCCACGGAGCCGTGCACGTGGCGTCCGCGCACGAGTGCCGCAGCGAAGACGAGCGGATCGCGCATCTTCTCGCGCGCGTCCTCCTCGCTCCAGCCTTTCGGCGCGCGCAGCTCGTGAAGCTCGCGGACGAACAGCTCGAAGCGCGGATCCTTCGTGTGATCGACGACCTCGATGCCGTCGGGGTCACCACCGAAACGCCGAACGGCGCTGCGGACGTTTTCGGGGTCACCGAGGACGAGCGGGTGGACGAGCCCGGCGATCTGGAGGCGGGCTGCTGCATCGAGCGTCCGCTCGTCCTGACCTTCGGGGAATACGATGATGCGCTGCAGCTCACGCGCACGTTCCTGGATGGACTCGCGGAACGGGATCACGGCTGGCTGGACAGCTTCCTGTGGAGGGCGCTCAGTACGGGCGGCGCGACGAACTGCGCGATGTCTCCACCGAGCGAAGCGATCTCGCGAACGAGCGACGCCGACAGGTAGGAGTAGTGCTCGTCCGGTGCGAGAAAGATCGTCTGCACCTCCGGATAGAGCTGGCGGTTCATGAGCGCCATCTGAAACTCGTATTCGAAGTCGGAGACTGCGCGCAGCCCGCGAATGATCATGTTGACGTTCTGGTCGCGGGCGAAGTCGACGAGCAGGCCCGTGAAGTCGGTGGCCGTCACGCGGGACTCAGCGCCGAACACGGAGCGGATGAGCTCGACGCGCTCCTCGATATCGAACAAACCGGCCTTTGGCTGGGTGCGCCGGTGTGCAACTGCGACGATGACGCGATCGACGAACCCGAGTGCACGCCGCACGATGTCTTCGTGGCCGCGCGTGATCGGATCGAACGAGCCGGGATAGACGGCGACTCTCTCGGTCATTGCGGTGCCGTGATGAAGGTGATTGCCGTGTCGCCGTACCGGCGGGTCCTCGCGCCGTCGACCTGAGGCAGCGCTTCGCGCGAACGATGTTCGACAGTCAGTATATGCGAGAACGCAGTCGCTACGAATGCCTGGATGAGATGTGCGGCGGCGCCACTGTCATAGGGCGGGTCGGCAAACGCGATGTCGTACTCCGCTGCGCTCAGCGTCTCCACGTACCGAAGCGCGTCCGCCTTCACCACTTCCGTTTCTTTCGCAGCGCCGAGCTTCTCGACGTTCGACGTGAGTGCGCGCAGCGGTCCCGCGGCCTTCTCCACAAACGTGACGTGGGCCGCACCGCGCGAGAGCGCCTCCAGACCGAGTGCGCCCGAGCCCGCGAACAGGTCGAGCACGCGCGCGTCCGGCAGGTCATGCTGCAGCGCACTCATCCACGCCTCCCGTACCCGGTCGGTCGTCGGCCGCGTCTTCTCGCCGGGCGGCGCGGCAATGTTGTGACCGCGCCACCGGCCCGCAATGATTCTCACTCCGCGATACGCACATCGACCAGCCGCGCCTGCAGCCGCTCGCGACCGTTCCACTCGTCCTGCTGCAGCTGGAACGCCACGTCGATCGGTGTGCTGCCGAAGTCGATTGCACGCAGCCGCTCCGCCATGCGGAAGCCGATCGCGGGGAGGCGTGCCGCTCCCTGGCCGAGCGTCATCCTGAGGTGCTGGCCACCGCCCACCGTCTTGCAGTGATGTGCCGCAACGCCGCGCGCGACGAATACCGGCTGCGGGTTGCCCATGCCGAACGGCCCGCAATGACGCATCATGCGGCACAGGGCGGCGTCCGCTTCCTCGAGCGGGATCTCCAGATCGACCCGGACTTCCGCCACCAGGTCCGCCGGGGTGAGCACGGCGCGCGCATGCGCGTTGAACATCTGCCTGAGCTGATCGATCCGATCGATCGGCAGGTCCATCCCCGCAGCCTGCCTGTGCCCGCCATAACGCTCGAGCAGCGGCGCGCACGCGTGGACCGCATTGTACAGGTCGAACGCCGGAATCGACCGCGCGCTCCCCCGCCCGCGGCCCGTCGACGGATCCTCCGAGATCAGAATCACGGGTCGATGCACGCGCTCCACCACGCGCGATGCGACGATGCCGATCACTCCCGGGTGCCACCCGGGTGCTGAAAGGACGATGCCGTAGTCGCTCTCGGGATCAAAGCATTCCTCGAGCATCGACATCGCTTCGTCGAGCATCGCGCGGTCGACGCTCTGCCGCGTGTGGTTCTCGGCCTCCATCTCGTCCGCGAGCGCAGCGGCCTCGTCTTCGGCGTCCGCGAGCAGCAGACCGACTCCGCGACTGGCCGCTCCCATGCGACCCGCTGCGTTCAGCCGGGGCGCGAGTACGTGGCTCACCTGCCCGGCGCCGATCGGGATGTCCGCATTGATGCCGGCCCGCGCCATGAGCGCGCGCAGACCGGCACTGCGTGTCTCCCGAAGCACGCGCAGACCGTAGTGGGCCAGGATGCGGTTCTCGCCGCGCAGTGGGGCCAGGTCGGCTATGGTGGCGAGGGCTACGAGGTCGAGGTGCCAGCGCAGCGCATCGGCATCGCCGTTCAGCGCCTCGATGAGCAGCTGACACAACTTGTACGCGACGCCCGCTCCAGCCAGACCCTTGAACGGATAGGCGCAATCCGCACGGTTCGGATTTACGACGGCGATGGCGGCAGGCAGCGTCTCGCCGGGCGTGTGATGATCGGTGATGATGACGTCGATGCCCTGCGCCCGCGCCTGCTCGACAGCGTCGTGCGCCACGATGCCGCAGTCGCCCGTCAGAATGACGGTGGCACCGGCTTCAGCGGCTCGGCGCACACCCGCATGACCGAGGTCGTAGCCGTCATGCATGCGGTGGGGCACGAAGGGCTCGACATCGGCACCGAGCGAGCGAAGCACACGCGTGTACAGTGCTGCCGCGCACATGCCGTCCACATCGTAGTCGCCGTGAACGAGGATCCGCTCACGCTGCCTGACGGCGTGCACGATGCGCTCGACTGCCTGCTCCGCACCCGCGAGCAGCCGCGGGTCATGCAGATCATCGAGTCTCGGCTTCAGGAAATGCCGGGCCGCTTCGGCGGACGCATGGCCGCGGAGATGGAGAAGATGGCACAGTGCACGGGGGAGGCGTAGCTCGGCCGCCAGTTCTGCGACAGCGGCGTCATCGCACCGGGCTGCTCGGAACACCCACCTCCGTGCGGCCTCGAGGGAGTGGACGCGTGGCACTGCTGCGGTTTCCACGTCAGGCGGCGTACAGGATGACGCCGCAGCCTTCGCACCGGCGCAGCGATTCGCCGCGCCTGACTTCCGTCTGTTCCTGGACCGGAAGGACATTGAAGCAGTTCCCGCACGCTCCCTCATCCGTCAGCGGCGCGAGCACCATGCGACTCCGCCCGACCCTTAGGCGCTCGTAGAGCCGGCGGCTCTGCGGGTCGAGCCGGACCGCAGCATTCTGACGCTTGTCGCGCAGCTGGTCCAGCTCCAGCTGTGCGGCATCGCGCTCCGCCACCAGCTGCTCGCGTTCAGCGGCGATCTCGGCGCGCGCCTTGTCCAGCTGCTTCTGCAGCTCGTCCACCTTGATGTCCGTCCGTGTGGTCTGCTCACCGACGTGCCGGATGTCGGAGCGGTCCGCCTCCAGCGCGCTGCCAATGAGACTCAGCTCCGCGCGGACAGCCGCTTCATCCCGTGAGGTACGCGCCTTCGCAAGCTTCTCCTGATACGCATGCAGGCGCTCCTCCTTCTGCTGCGCGTTCTGCTCGAGTCGTATGTATTCCGCGCGCAGGTCCTGCAGCCTGCTGCTTGCGGCGGCCAGCTCCCGTTCGACGGCGGTGACAGGTGCATCGAGCGTGTCAATGCGGGGGGTGAACTCCTGCACGCGCGCATCCGCACGTGCGATTTCCGTATCCATCTCCTGCAGCGCCAGCAGCGCCGCATGCAGCTCTTGCATGCCTACCCGTGGGTTTGGGGACTGGTCACGACTAACCGCGGTTCCCGAGAATCTCACGATAACGCCGGCTGGCCTTGAAGCCCAACC
>DATABQ010000223.1:0-6475 GCA_036259495.1 Longimicrobiales bacterium
CGACGCGCCGGCGTCGCCAGTCAAGGCTCAGGTCCCCCGGCGGCGACGCTTCACGAGAGAGAACTCGACACTGCCCGAACACAGCGTCTCGAGAGAACGCGTAGTCAGCTTCTGCTCGACCTCCGCCGGAACCGCATCTGAGGGGAGTGCGTTCAGCTCGCGCGCGTAACGCGCGGCCACCAGAACGCCGAGGTACTTGCTGCCGGAATTCGCGGCCAGCTCGCCCGGAGTGTAAACACGCATCAGTGACTCCTCTGAATGATCTCGTCAATGTCCGCCCTCAGCCCGTCCAGCATATCGTCGAGGTGCGGCTGTCTTGCCACCCGTTCGCGCTCGGCGGCCACGATCGCTTCGATCGTCCGAAGCGCGTGCTCGAATTCGTCGTTCACGACGACGTAATCGAAGTCCTTCACTGCATCCAGCTCCGCGCGCGCCGTGCGCATCCGCGTTGCCAGCTGTTCTGCGCTTTCGCTGCCCCGCATGTGCAGCCGGCGCTTCATCTCGCTCACGCTCGGCGGCAGCACGAACACGAGCACTGCGTCGCTGAGCGCACGCTGCACGAGCTGTGCTCCCTGCACGTCGATGTCCAGCACCACCGTACTGCCCGCCGCGAGAGCTGCCTGTACGCCGCTCCTGAGAGTGCCATAGCGGCGGCCGTGCACGTGCGCCCATTCCAGCAGCTCGCCACTCTCCGCGAGGGCGTCGAACCCGAAGTCGTCGACGAAGCGGTAATCGATACCGTCGCGCTCGCCCGGCCGCGGCGCACGCGTCGTCGCGGACAGCGAGAAGACCATGTCCGGCCGGGTCTCTACGAGCGCGCGCGCCAGCGATGTCTTGCCGGCACCGCTCGGCGCCGCAATCACGAGCGGGAACGGCCGGTACCGCGACATCACTCGACGTTCTCGATCTGCTCGCGCAGCCGCTCGATCTCGTCCTTGATCGCGATCACCTGATGCTCGACCGCCGCATCGTTCGCCTTGGAGCCGATCGTGTTCGTCTCGCGATTCATCTCCTGCGTCAGGAAGCTGAGCCGCTTCCCGACCGGCTCCGCACCCTCGTCCGCGAGCGTTTCGCGGAACAGCTCGATGTGCGAGCGCATCCGGACCAGCTCCTCGCTGATGTCCCAGCGCTCTGCGATGTAGGCGATCTCACGCGCGATCCGGTCTTCATCGAGCGGCACTCCCTCCAGCAGCTCGGCGACGACACGTCGCATGCGGTCGCGTTCGGCGAGCATGCGAGCGGGCGCGAGCTCTGCAATCCGCGCCATGGTCGTTTCGATCGCGGCGAGGCGCTCCTCCAGATCCGCGCGCAGGCGCAGACCTTCGTCCTCGCGCATCGCGATCACCGCACGAGCCGCGGCTTCCGTGACCGCCTTCACGCTATCGCTGTCGGCGACCCGCTCCTCGACGTCGGTGTCATCGACGATCAGGTCGGTGAAGCGGCTCAACAGCGACAGGTCCACCTCGCCCGGCAGCCCGAGCTCATCCTTCAACGAGCGCAGCAGGGTCACGTACTGCCTGGCCCGGACCTCGTTCACGCGGAGCGCGATCTCGTCGCCTTCCGACTCCGGCGTCTCGAGCCGGAGCGAGAAATTGACATGGCCGCGCGGCAGGAAAGCACGCAGCCATTCGCGGATCTGCGGCTCGTACCGGTCTACGCCGCGGCCGATGCGCAGATTCAGGCTGAAATAGCGGTGGTTCACGGTCCGGGCTTCGGCGCGCAGCCGTCCTGCCGGCGTGTCCAGCTCCGCTTCGCCGAACCCTGTCATGCTCCGGATCATGAGCGCTCCGCAGCCGGATAAAGGTAGACGAACGATGCACCCCGGTCAACGCGACGGCAGCGCTCGCGACGTGGCAGACGGGCCGTCAGTTCCAGAGTTGCCATTTCACACCGTAGAATATTCGGGGTCCCCGCTGGATGCGGCCGGGCAGGTCCTCGATCGGGCCGAGAATATCCTCCCAGCGGATGAACGCCCGGACATCGATGACGCGGATCTGAAGATAGGCGTCCGCGGTCGTGTATGCAGGCATCCTCGTGTACTCGCCCAGGCCTTCGAGGGCGGCGGCGTCGAAGGCGAGAACGGAGCCGCGCATGTGCGCTTCGGCACGCGCGAAGATCTCCAGGTTACCGCTCGGCAGAGGGAGTGCATGCAGCTCGAGCGCGGTGCGCCACGACCGGGAGGGCAGATACGTCCAGCCTTCGGCTTCGCGCCAGTCCGTGATCCAGCTGGAGAGCGTGAGGTGGTCGCGCCATAGCACGACATTCCCGCGCGCCTCCAGCCCCTGGGCAGTGCCTACCGGCCGGGGCGCCGCCGCACGGTCGAAGGCGACGCCGAACGGCCACGCCCAGTCCTGCTCCATGCTGACGAGCGCGACGCTGCCCGAGGCGCGACCGAGATCGAGGGCAGCGCCTGCACGCCAGCCGTTGCGATAAGACAGAATGAAGCCGTCGTGCAGCGGGGCCTCGAACGACGGTGCACCCCGGGTGCCCCGCGTGAGCTCGCCGAAGACGGAAGCTCCGGCCCTTGTCGAGGACTCGAAAAGCCCGCCCAACTCCGCACGCACGCCTGCATGCGAGGCGGAGCTGCCGTCCCACGTAGAGATGGCTGCGTCTGCCGACACGCGCAGCGGCCCGGCATTGGTCTCCAGCTCGAGATCTGCCGTCCCGACCGGTACGTCGCCGAACGAGCGGTAGCGCACCGACGATGAAAGAGAGGCCCACGGCAACGCGAGCCCTGCCCTGGCACCAGCCTGAAGTGAGGACCGTTCGGTGAGCACTTCCTCTGCTTCGCTGCCCTCCGGCGGCGGCACGGTCTCCTCCAGGCTCGCGTGTCCGGCGAAGATTTCGGCTGCGAACGCGGGCGAGAACTGGTTGCGCGCCCGCACGATGAAATCCTGGCGCACGCGTTCGATGAGCCAGGGTGAGTTCGGCTCGCGCCGGAGGGTTCCGCGCATCCACTCCACCTGTACGCCACGGCTGCCATCCGTCCACGCCCACTTCGCCCAGCCGCTGAACAGACCGGCCGGCTCGTCACGCCCGGTGCCTTCCGTATCGAGCCGTTCGATGCCGAGTGCGAGCGGACCAATGATCACGTGCGGAACGAGAAACAGACCGCGAAACATGTTGGCGGCAGGCACACCGATACCTGCCTCGACCCGCGTATAGGCCTGACCGTGGACCGGGAACTCGGTGGTCAGGATGATTCGCAGGACTCCGAGTCGTCTCTGGACGCGCACCTCGCGCAGATGGCCGAGCGCCAGCTGCGACAGATCGAGGGACATGCCCGAGAGCGGGTCGACATGGTAGCCGTCGATCACGATCTCCGTCCGGGCAGCCGTGCCGCCGAAGGCCGCGGCGACCTGCGGCTGAACGAAGCTGCCCGCGCGGAACGCGGTGACCCCGGGAATGCGTTCGAGGAGATCCGCCAGGTCGACATATGCCTCGCGCAGCAGCATCTCGCGAGTCCATACCCACTCCGTGCCCGCGGGGGACACGTGCGGGGACAGCGGCATCGCCGGGAACTGCACGGCAGGTACGATGACGGTGTCCTGGTCCACACCGGCGATGGTATCCGTCACCACACTGTCGGTCACGGCGGGAATTGTGTCGCGGCGCGGACGCGGCGGCTCCTGCGGAGGCGTGGGTTCCTGCGCGTCGGCGGCGGAGCCGAGAGCTGACGCGGCCGTGACCAGGAATAGAATGGCCGCCGAGCGAAGCGACCGCGCGTGCGGGAGAGACCGGCCCCTCGCCCGATCGGCTGCAGGGCGCAGAGTCACGGAGCGGGACGGCCGGCAGACGCCCGTGCCAGCCGCTGCGGTCATGCGCCCGCGCGCGAACGCACCCAGTCGATGAGCAGGCGCGCCGGCACACCCGCAGCACCCTTGCGCAGGTACGGTGCGGCCTCGTCGCGATATGCAGTGCCCGCGATGTCGAGGTGCGCCCACGGCGTCTCATCGGAGACGAACTCCTTCAGGAACCAGCCGGCCGTGATGGACCCGGCCGCGCGGCCGCCGGAATTCTTCACATCGGCGATGGTGCTGCTGATCTGCTCGCGATATTCGTCCCACAGCGGCATCGGCCAGCAGCGCTCGCCTGTGCGCTGGCCGGCCGCGCGAACCTGATCGATCAGCTGGCCGTTGTTGCCCATGAGTGCGATCGCCTGATGTCCGAGCGCGACGACACACGCTCCGGTGAGCGTCGCGCAGTCGACTATGGCCGCAGGATCGAATCGCTGTGCGTAGGCGAGAGCGTCGGCGAGGATGAGACGACCCTCGGCGTCGGTGTTCACGACCTCGATGGTCTTGCCGAGCAGCGACCCGATCACATCGCCCGGCTTGTACGCAGCGCCGGAGGGCATGTTCTCCGTCAGCGGCGTCAGAGCCACGACGTTCACCTTGAGCTCGAGCTCGGCGATCGCGTGAATCGCTCCGATCACGGCCGCCGCGCCCGACATGTCGTACTTCATCTCTTCCATTCGATCCGCCGGCTTGATCGAGATGCCGCCGGTATCGAACGTCACACCCTTGCCCACGAGCACGAGCGGCTTCGCGTTCTTCTCGCCGCCGCGGTATTCCATTGCCACGAAGCGCGGCTCCTCCTCACTTCCCTGCGCTACTGCGAGGAGTGCCGTCATGCCTTCCTTCCGCATCTGATCACGATCGAGCACGGTGATCTTGAGCTTCAGGCGATCGGCAATCTCCCTGGCGCGCTCCGCGACGAACGTCGGTGTCGCAAGATTGCCCGGCCGCTGCTGCAGGTCGCGGGCGACGTTCGCTCCGCGCGCCGTGATCGTGCCATGTCGCACCGCCCGCTCCAGCTCATCGAGCTCGCGGTCCTCGTGAGCGAGGATCGTAACGGCCTCGACGGATGAACGCGGGGCGCTGTCTTCACCCTGTGTCTTCAGGTCGCGATAATCCCACGAGGCGAGCATTGCCGCTTCGACGGCGGCGAGCCCCGCGTAGTAGTCTCCCATGTGCTCGCTGAGATGATGCACGTGACCGACCGAGATGCTCATCTCGCGTATCGCCATCTTCTCCGCCACGCGGACGGCCGCACCGACGGCGCGCCGCAGCCGCTCCACGGTGTGATCCTCCCGGCGCCCTGCGCCGACCAGCAGGACGCGCCGGATGGCGCAATCCGGGTCGGGCGGATAGACGACCAGCGTGTCTCCCTTGTAGCCGACAAAGTCCCCGCTCGCGAGGATGCGGCCGAGCGCGCCGTTGTAGAGACGATCCACCTTTGCAACGAAGCCGGTTGCGCTCGTGTCGCGCTCGAATACGTGCAGGACGAGGAGCTGCGTCTTCAGCTCGTCCGCGGTGATGCGTGCGGTAGTGATCTTCGGCTCAGCCATGATTGTGTTCCGGGTACCAGGTGCGGGCCATCTCTTCACGGCGTGCGAACGTCACGCGCGCTGCTCGACAGGTGCAGTCGTGCGATCCGTCGGTCCGGCGTATTCAGCCTTCGGCCGGATCAGCCGATTATCGGCGAGCTGCTCCTTCACATGCGCCGTCCATCCGGCCATGCGCGCGCAGGCGAACACGTTCGTGAACAGGTCCATGGGAATGCCGAGCGTGTAATAGACGGATGCGCTGAAGAAATCGACGTTCGGGTAGATTTTCTTGCCCTTGCGATCCATCTCCTCGCGCATCGTCGACTGGATGATTCCGGAGATCTCGAGCCAGCGCGTATCGCCACCCCGGTCGAGCAGCTCTTCCGCCAGCTTCTTCAGGATCGGTGCGCGCGGATCCAGGGTGCGATACACGCGATGCCCGAAGCCCATGATCTTCTCACCGCGACCGAGCGCGTCACGCACCCACTGCGCCGCGTTCGCAGGCTGATCGATCGCGAGCAGCATCTGCATCACGCGCTCGTTGGCGCCGCCGTGGAGCGGACCCTTGAGCGTTCCGATCGCCGATGTGACAGCCGAATGCATGTCCGCGAGTGTGCTCGTCGTAACGCGCGCCGAAAACGTCGACGCGTTCATGCCGTGCTCGGCGTGCAGAATGAGCGCGGCATCGATGATCCGTTCCGCGAGCTCATCGGGGCTTTCGCCGTGCATCATGTACAGCAGGTTGGCCGCGAGCGACAGATCGTCGCGCGGCGCTACGGGGTCCCTGCCCGAGCGCACGCGCTCGATCGCGGCCGTCAGCGTGATCGTCTGACCGGTGAGACGCACCGCCTTGCGGTCGGCCGCTTCGGGCGACATGTCCTCCGCATCGGGGTCGGTCGCAGAGAGAGCGGACACGGCGGTACGCAGCGTAGCCATGGGATGACTGTGCGAGGCGACACGGCGCACCACATCGATGACGCTCGGGTCCACCGCCATCGCCTGAATGAAGCGTCGCCGAAGTGCGCTCAGCTGCGCACCGTTCGGCAGGTCACCATACCACAGCAGGTGGCAGACCTCCTCGAAGGAGGTGTTCTCGGCGAGGTCTTCGATGCGGTAGCCGCCGTAGACGAGCTGTCCCGCTTCACC
>DATABQ010000224.1:0-5782 GCA_036259495.1 Longimicrobiales bacterium
GTCGCGGCCGGACGCCACGTAACGGTGGCGCCGCGGCCGACGCCCAGGCGCGCGGCCGCATTCCCATCGCGCACCGCGATCTCGATGAAGCCGCGCGAGCCGACCAATGCGAGCGCCTCGCCGCTGCGTACGTCGGTATAGGTCCGGAGCACCGGAATGCTGGTGCCTCCTTCTACCTCGACATAGCCGCGGGTTACGGCGGCGCCCGGAATGTCACTCACGAGACTGCCGAAGCGGTCGACGTGCACGACTGCTCCAACGATCGCATCGCCGTCCCGGACAGGGTTGGTGCCAGGCAGCAACACGGGATCGGTGACGGGCGGGCCCACTTCCGGGAGCGCCAGGCCGGACAGGATCAGAGCGGCGGCGGGCGCGAATACATCGCGGCCGTGGAATGTGGCCGAGACGTCACCGTGGAGGAGTGGCAGGTTGCGTATCTCCACGGCGTGGGTGGCTTCGGAGCCGAGCAGGACTTCGGTGATCAGGCCGTTGTCGGGTGCGATGATGATCCGCTCCTCGACCTCGAGCGCAAGCGGGCGGCGCGCGCTCCCGACGCCGGGGTCGACTACGGCCACGTGCACGGTCGCGGGTGGGTAGAGCCGCCAATATGCCCCGAGCGCCCATGCCGCGGACCGGACATCCCCCGGTGCGATGTCGTGCGAAGCATCATCGATCACGGCGGCTGGAGCGATTGCGGCAATGACGCCCTTCATGGCCGCGACATAACCGTCGGCCGTCCCGAAATCAGTGAGCAACGTTACGCGCCGCCCCGCTCCTGCTACCGGTGTCGCGCCGCTCATTGCGCCCGCGCCTTAGTCGGCGGCGCCTGCGGGTGCGGCTTCCACGGCGTTGGTAATCGCTTCAGCGATCGAGCGGAATGCGATGCCTGCCGGGGATTCCGGGTGCGCAAGCGCAGTCGGGTGGCCCGCGTCGCCGGCTTCACGCACGCGCGGGTCGAGCGGCACCTCGCCGAGGAGCGGCAGATGCATGTCGTGCGCGAGCTTTCCGCCGCCGCCATGGCCGAATATATCAAGGTGCCCGCCGCAGTGCGGGCACTCCATGCCGGCCATGTTCTCCACGATACCGAAGATCTTCGTGTTCACCCGCTCGAACATGCGGACGGCGCGCCGCACATCGCCCGTGGAGGCTTCCTGCGGCGTCGTGACGAGAATCGCGCCTTCGAGGTTCACGATCTGCACGAGCGAGAGCTGCGCATCGCCCGTTCCAGGCGGCATGTCCACGATCAGATAATCCAGCTCGCCCCACTCGACCTGCTCCAGGAACTGCTTCAGAATTCCCGATACGAGCGGACCACGCATGATCGCCGGCTGCTCCTCCTCGAGCAGGAAGCCGAGGCTCATGAGCTTGACACCGTGGGCCTCGAGCGGGACGATCTTCTCCGATCCCTTGTCGCCCGTCACCTTCGGCTTGCGCTTCTCGCCGAACATGAGCGGCACGTCCGGGCCGTACACGTCGGCATCCAGCAGGCCGACCCGGCGACCCGATGCTGCGAGAGCCGCGGCGAGGTTCACTGCGACGGTCGACTTGCCGACACCGCCCTTACCCGAGCTCACCGCGATCACATGCTCGATACCCGCCACCAGGGAGTCGTCGGGGGTCGGCGCGGGCACCGATCCGGGCTGAAGGCCGCGCCCCCGCGGCTGCTCCTGTGGCGCGTTCGGCAGACGCACGTCGATCTTCACCTTCGTGACGCCTTCCACCGCCTCCGTAGTGCTCCGTACTTCACGCACGAGCGTGCCCGGGTCCTCCGGCCGCAGCAGAAACTGAAATCGCACGACGCCATCATCATCCACGCCAATGCCCTGCACGTGTCCGCTGGCGATCACATCCTGACCGCTGCCTGTAAGCACGCCCTCCAGCGCAGCCCGGACCCGCCCGGCGATCCCCTCATTATCCTGTGTCATCGAACTTCCCTTTAAGTACGAACGGCCGGCAACCCGCCCGGGCGCCGGCCGTCACACACCAGTTGCTTCACACCGTCCTACAATGCCAGGATGCCCCTGACCTCAGGGACAGCCATCATGATCCGCCGTTCGATTCCCTGCTTCAGGGTCAGCATCGAAACGGGACACGAGCCGCACGCACCGACCAGCCGCAGCTGGACGATCCCTTCGTCGGTATCGTAATCAATGAACTCCACGTCCCCGCCATCCGACCGCAAAGCTGGCCGGATCGTCTCGAGAACGTCCTCGATCTTCTGCCGCGGGTCCATCACGGTGTCCATACTTCCATCCAGGTCGGTGACGCGCGGAATCTACCTCAGGAGCCTACCCCCGGGCAACCGGAGGGTTTCCGGTTGCCTCGAGGCGGAGACAACGGAGGCGAGGCGGAGGCGCGCCACGATCCCTGGTGTTGTGATTCAGAAATCCCGTGTCCGCACCGAGGGGCCGGAAGCACCTGCCCGGCAAGGCGCGAGGAGGAGGCGTAGCAGCGCTACGGCGACGACGAGCAACGATGCCCGGCTGGATGCAGCCGGCGCCGAATGCAACGCGATTTCTGAATCACAACACTAGATCTTCTCAGCGATGCTCTTCGCCTGCGTGAAAAGCAGGAGGTAGTCCGGGCCGCCCGCCTTCGAGTCCGTGCCGGACATGTTGAAGCCGCCGAACGGATGCACGCCGACCAGTGCGCCGGTGCACTTCCGGTTCAGGTACAGGTTACCGACGTGGAAATCGTCTCGCGCCCGCTCGAGCCGTTCGGGCTTGTCCGAATACAGGGCACCCGTAAGGCCGAATTCGGTGTTGTTGGCGATTTCCAGTGCATGATCGAAGTCACGCGCGCGAATGAATGCCAGGACCGGCCCGAAGATCTCTTCCTGCGAGATCCGTGCGTCGGGCTCGACGTCTGCGAAGATCGTCGGCGGGATGTAGTAGCCGCCGGATTTGTCGGGGCTCTGCACTTCCCCGCCAAGCACGAGGCGAGCTTCCTTCTTACCAATATCGATGTACTTCGTGATCTTCTGAAACGCCTTCTCGTCTATGACGGCACCCATGAACGTGCCGCGCTCCTCCGGATTGCCCTGCGTCAGCTGCTTCGCTCCGGCGATGGCCTTCTCGAGCACTGCGTCATACACGTCGTCGACAATGATGGCGCGCGAGCAGGCGGAACACTTCTGCCCCTGGAATCCGAACGCGGCAGCGACGATGCCATTCGCAGCGGCGTCGACGTCGGCGGTCTCATCGACGACGATCGAATCCTTGCCGCCCATCTCGAGGATCGTCCGCTTGAGCCAGATCTGGCCCGGATGCACCTTCGCGGCGCGCTCGTAGATCCGGATCCCGATTTCCTTCGAGCCGGTGAACGCGACGAAGCGCGTGCGCGGATCGTCAACGAGAGTATCACCGATCAGGCCGCCTGGGCCCGGCACGAAGTTGAGCACGCCACCGGGCAGTCCAAGGTCATCGATCAGCAGCTCGACGAAACGTGCAGCGATGATCGTCGACGTGTGCGCCGGCTTGAGTACGACCGTGTTGCCGGTGACGATCGCGGCCATGGCCATGCCGCCCATGATCGCGCCGGGGAAGTTCCACGGCGGGATGACGGCACCCACGCCTAGCGGGATGTAGCGCATCTCGTCGCGCTCGCCGGGATACTGCACCACCGGCTGCGGGCCGCCGAGACGCAGCGCTTCGCGCGCGTAGTACTCGGCAAAATCGATCAGCTCGGCCACGTCGGCATCGGCTTCGCCCCAGCTCTTGCTCACCTCGTGGACCATGATCGCCGCAAACTCGAAGCGGCGGTCGCGCAGCGCCTCCGCCGTGCGGAAGAGATACTCGGCCCGTTCCTCCCAGGGCACCTTCCGCCAGGTCCGGAACGCCTCCTCGGCCGCGCCAATCGCTTCGCGCGCCTGGTCGGCCGTCGCGCGAATCGTGTAGCCGACCACCTGGTCCTTGTCGGACGGGCTGTACGAGGCGTCTCGCTCTCCCTCCGTCACCTTGCGCCCGCCGATGATCAACGGGTACGTGCGGTCGAACTCGGACCGCACCTGGGCAAGCGCCGCCTCCATCTGGCGCACATTTTCCGGATCGTTCCAATCCAGAAATTCTTCATTTGTGAACGGCGGAATCTCCGTAACTGTAGCCATTTATCTCCTCCTGGGATCGGACGCCCGGAGTGTTGTGATTCAGAAATGCCGCTGCATTCGAAGTCGGCTGCATCCCGCCCGGAATTCGTCGCTCGTCGTCGCCGTAGCGCCGCTACGCCTCCTCCTCGCGCCCTTGCCGGGCAGGCGCGCCCGACCTCTCGGTGCAGACGCGGAATTTCTGAATCACAACACTAGATCGCAGCTCAGACCGGGAGTCTACCCCTCAGACGCGGGAAGTGTCAATCGAGCGGAGGCCGCTGCTTCGCAGCCACGCGCGCGGCGATCAGCTCGCCGTGACCTCGGCCGTTTTCGATGAAGACCTTGTTCGCGTTGAAGCCGGCGGAGAGTACGCCGGCGATGAACACGCCAGTCACGTTTGTTTCCATCGAGTCGGGGTCGTGATGCGGAATCCCTGATTCCGGGTCGTAACTCACGCCGAGTGCCCTGAGCAGGGCTCCGTCAGGCATGTAACCCGTCATGGCGAGGACCCAGTCGTTCGGAACTTCCTCGACCGCGCCGGAAGCCGCGTGCTCGATGAGTGCAGTCTCGGGCCTGACCTCGATCAGCCTGGACGCGAACCTCGACTGAATGTCGCCTTCGCGGAGGCGTGCTTCGATCTCGGGACGTACCCACGGCTTGACGTTCGGATCGAGCCCGTCGGCGAAGTGCACGAGCGTGACGCGCGCACCCCAGTGGTGCAGCTCGAGCGCCGCATCGACCGCGCTGTTGCCGCCGCCGACGACGATCACCTCCTGGTCGTAGAACTCGTGTCCTTCGCGGTAGCTGTGCGCCACCTTCGGGAGGTCCTCTCCCGGTATCCCGAGCAGGTTCGGGGAGTCGAAGTAGCCGGTTGCGACGACCACATTGTGCGCCGTGTAAATGTGCGGCACTCCGACGGTTGTGCGAGTCGCGAGCTCAAAGAGACCATCCTGCGGGGACGTCGCGGCGCTGGCACGGCTGCGAGTGCGCTTCACGGACTCGACGGCCTCGTACTGCCTGACGTCGAGCTCGAACTCGCGCGCGAGCCGCTGATAATACCGCAGGGCCTCGCGACGTGTCGGCTTGTCCCCCGTAACGACGAACGGCACGCCACCGATCTCGAGGCGATCCGCCGTGCTGAAGAACTTCATCCAGGTCGGATAGCCGGAAATGGAGGAGACGACACATCCCTTGTCGAACAGCACGCACGTGAGCCCGGCGGCATGAGCGGCGATACCGGTCGCAATTCCGCACGGCCCTGCACCGACGACCGCGAGATCGAACGGCTGTGCCATCGTCAGGGGGCAGTCTGTTCCGGCGCGCGCGCGAGGACGTCCAGCTCCGGAGCGAGTGCCTGTTCGAGGTCCGCGATGAGGTCCGCGCTGTCCTCAATGCCGAGAGCGAGACGGATGAAGCCATCGCCGACTCCGACGGCATGGCGTTCCTCACGCGTGAGCGCCGCGTGCGAGGTGAAGCGCGGCATCGAGACTAGAGTCTCGACACCGCCGAGACTCGGTGCGACACACATGAGCCGGAGTCGCTGAGTGACGCGAAGCGCCGCATCATCGCCGCCGCGCACCATCATTGCGACGACACCCCCGAAACCGCTGAACAGCGCGCTGGCGCGCCCGTGATGCGGATGGGATGACAGCCCCGGATAGAAGACCTGCTCCACGGCCGGATGCCGCTCGAGCCACT
>DATABQ010000225.1:0-1776 GCA_036259495.1 Longimicrobiales bacterium
CAGAACAGCCGTATCGCCTCCAGATGTTCAGGCTCGCCCGCAGCAACAGTCTCTGCGTGCTCGAGCACCCGTCCCGCCAGTGCGCGATCGCCCTGCGCGAGTGCGTACGCAAACGCTTCGAGCGGCTCGCGCAGCGGGCCGTGCCCCACCACGATCAGCCGCGTGCGCGGCGACCGCGCCGCGATGATCGGCAACGCTGCGAGCACGGCGTGGATGCCCTTTGCAGCGATGAGCCGTCCTATGAAGACGATGACGCGGTCGCTCGACCAGTCGATCGCAGCGAGCTTCGCCTCCACATCCTCATCGGGAAACTTCGCGGTGTACGTGCCGACACTCTCGCATGCCGTGGCAGGAGCCGCACCGGAGATCAGTGCTCTGGTCAGGACATCAGACTGCGTGTGCGTACGGCCACGCTCGAGCGTCGACACAAGGGCGTTGACGCGCTCCAGATTCGCGGTGCGCTGTTCCGGCTGGATCGGCCGAAAGGCCGCGGTGTCGACACCCAGGTCCAGCCGCGACAGCTTCGACGACAGATCCGTCACTGCATCGCCGAACATCTCGGCGGCGCGCACAGCCACCTCGTCGCTGATGCCCAGAACGCCCGCGGCATGCTCGAAGGCATCCGCTGCCAGGCGGCGCAGCCGCTCGTCCGGCTTCACCGCGTACTCGAGCGCGCTGCCGTGCGGCATCACTACATAAGGGATTCCCGTCCACGCGGACACCCGCTGCGCTACCACACTCATCAGCAGCGCATGGTTCGCGTGCATCACGGTGATGCCGTGGTCGCGAACCACGCCCGACACTACTTCGACATTGCGGTGGATGTAATCCTCGAGCGCGAGATCGTCCATCTCCGTCATCGGTATGACGTGATCGAATTCCTCATACTCGTCCCACACGTACACCGGCAGAGTGTCGCCCAGGACCGGCTGGTGCATGATGCAGCGGCCCGCATACGCCGTCTCCCGCTCCAGCACCTTCGTCACGGTGCCATCGGCAGAATACTCGTACGCCACTCCGATGAAGTCGTACGCCTCGGGGTGGGGCTCCTGGCAGATCAGATGGATCGTTTCACCGTCGCGGACCAGCGCCCGCGCGATGGAGCGCGTCCACAGATTGCTGCCTGAACCGTCCAGCAGGTAACCATGAAGAATGCAGATCATGCTGGCGTGAGGTGCACGGAGCGCGCCACCTCATCACACTGCCGGCGATGACCTCACGTGCAGCAGCAGCCGGAATACGTCCTGAACGAAAGCGCCATAGTCGCTCTTCATCCAGGGCGTGCGGGACGCGCGTTCGAGCCAGGCGATCGCCGCCAGGTACCCGGCCTCAGCCCGGCGATGCGCATCCACCAGCGACGCGCCCATCTCGCTCAGCTGCTCCTTCAGAAACACGACGCGCCGGCGCTCCATCTCCGCCACCCGTTCGGCCACGCCGCGGTCGCGCCGGCCCCACGCGCGCACCTCCGCGTCGCTCAACCCGCCCGTCGGTCGCGCCAGCTGCCGGAACAGGGAGCCGATCCGCTGCTCCGGCGTCGGCTGGGCGGCCGCCGCATCCAGCGAGCTCCGTGCAGCCTCCTCCCACCGCATGAGCACGGCCTCCAGCAGTGCCGGACGATCAGCGAAGTGCCAGTAGAAGCTGCCCTTCGTGACACTGAGCTCGCGCGCGAGCGCCTCGACGCGGACGGCCTCGACTCCCCCGTCCGACATCGCGTGTGCCGCAGCGGCAATCCACTGGTCGCGTCCGCTCAAACGTCCTCCATACGCAGTCGTATGT
>DATABQ010000226.1:0-2250 GCA_036259495.1 Longimicrobiales bacterium
GTCGCCACCGAAGAAGTCGGCGTCGAAGAAGTCCGCACCGAAGCGATCGAAGGAGTAGCGATGGCAGACGTTCTCGTCGTCGGCGGTGGTCTGGCCGGCTGCGAGGCGGCCTGGCAGCTCGCGGAGCGCGGCCACACGGTCACGCTCCGCGAGATGCGGCCCGTCCGTTCCACCCCTGCGCATCAGACGCAGGACCTCGCCGAGCTGGTCTGCACCAATTCGTTCAAGAGCGAAGATCACGGCAATGCGCACGGCCTGCTGAAGGCCGAGATGCGCGACCTGGGGTCGATTCTGCTGCAGGCGGCAGATGCGTCCCGCGTGCCCGCCGGCCAGGCGCTGGCAGTGGATCGGGCTGCGTTCGCGCATGCGATGACATCGCGCATCGAAGGTCATGCGAACATCACGCTCGAACGCACGGAGACGCTGACGCTGCCGGAGCATCCTGCGATCATTGCGACGGGACCGCTCACGTCCGAGGCGCTGACGCAGGACATCGCAGCGCTGCTGGGCGATGAGGGACTCGCCTTCTACGATTCCATTGCGCCGATCATCAGCGACGATTCCATCAACACCGACATTGCGTTCTATGCATCCCGGTGGGACAAGGGCGGTGAAGACGACTACCTGAACTGCCCGATGTCGCGCGAGGAGTACGAATCGTTCATCGCAGAGCTGCGCGCTGCGGACGTGTATCCCGGCCACGACTGCGAGAACCTGCCGCACACACAAACCGGCAGTCCTTCATCCCAGCGGCAGGTCGCCGAAGACAACATCCCGTACTTCGAGG
Organism: Longimicrobiales bacterium; assembly: GCA_036259495.1. Classification (GTDB taxonomy): domain Bacteria; phylum Gemmatimonadota; class Gemmatimonadetes; order Longimicrobiales; family RSA9; genus SH-MAG3. Next base: position 788 of record DATABQ010000226.1, read on the forward strand.
GCTGTCTTCCGATCGAGGTGATGGCGGAACGCGGGGCGGACACGCTGCGCTTCGGGCCCATGAAGCCGGTCGGATTGAGCGACCCGCGCACCGGGAAGAGGCCGTGGGCGGTGGTGCAGCTCCGCCGCGAGGATCGCACCGGCCAGATGTGGAACATGGTGGGGTTCCAGACGCGGCTGCGTACGGGAGAGCAGCGTCGCATCTTCCGCATGATCCCCGGCCTCGAGAATGCGGAGTTCCTGCGCACTGGATCCATTCATCGCAACACGTACCTGAACTTCCCCGCACGTCTGAACGTCTATGGCGCACCGCCCGCGCGCCCGGACATCATCTTCGCAGGTCAGCTCACGGGTGTGGAAGGCTACACCGAATCGGCGGCGTCCGGCATTCTCGCAGGGATCAACATGGATCGCGTCCTCACAGGCCGCGAGCCGGTCCTGCCGCCCGCGACCACGATGATGGGTGCGCTCATGAATTATCTTCGCACCGCCGAGCCGGGCAGGTTCCAGCCAATGAATTCGAACTTCGGGCTGCTCGAGCCGCTGACGGAGCACGTTCGAGACAAGACACTTCGCCGTCAGCGCATGGTGGAGCGCGCGCGCGATGAGTTCGCTGCGTGGGCCGAAGCACACCTTGCACCGGCCGCGAGCACGACGTGAGCACGACGTGAGCGACGACCGCGAAAGTCCTGCATCCAGCGGCGATCACGCCACAGCCGGCAACGCGGGCAGCGAGACGTCCGCCACCGCACACCTGCTCGAATATCTGAAGGGCGTCGAGCACGGGCGCCAGCTCAGTCCTAATACAGTCGCAGCATACCGGCGTGATCTGTACGAGCTCGCCGCGTTCCTCGACCGGTACTACAACGGCGACGACTGGAGCTGGGATGGAGTCGATCGCCTCGCGCTGCGCGGATATCTCGGCGAGCTGTCGAGGCGCGGACTCGCGCGCCGCAGCATCACGCGCAAGATGTCGGCAGTTCGCAGCTTCTTCCGGCATCTGCATCGCGAGGACATCGTCGAGGCGAACCCCGCACGCGCCGTCCGCTCGCCCAAGGTGGAGAAGACGCTGCCCGCCTGGCTCACCCGTGTCGAGGTCGAGCGCATGTTCGACATCGCAGAGCACGGCTCCGCGGACAACTCGTTCCGCGGCACACGCGACCACGCGATCGTCGAGCTGTTCTACGCGACAGGCATCCGGCTCTCCGAGCTCGCCAGCCTCGACCTCGCCAGTGTAGACCTCGTCAGCGAACAGGCGCGCGTCCTCGGGAAGGGCCGAAAGGAGCGCATCGTTCCGATCGGCGGACCAGCCGTCGCCTCGCTCCGCCGCCACGAGCTGCGTCGCCGCGAGATCCTGAACCGCGTGCCGACGGCCGACCGCAAGGCGCTCTTCATCTCGCAGCGGGGAAAACGCCTCTCCACCCGTCAGATCCAGAACATTGTCCGCGGATTCCTGGACCGGGT
>DATABQ010000227.1:0-5924 GCA_036259495.1 Longimicrobiales bacterium
TCCCCCTCGTGTACCTGCCGCGCAGTGTCCTCCAGGCGGCTGAGCGGCGAGAGCGCGACCCGGAGTATGAATGCGTTGCTGATCACGCTCAGCACCAGCCCCACCCCCAGCAGCAGGGCAAAGCTCACGTTCTCGTTCTCCGCCGCCGCACCCGCAATCCACGCACTGCCCACGGTCACGAGAGCGACGATGATCGCATTCGCTACGAGGATCTTGTAGAACAGCGGAAAACGCAGCACGAAGCGTATCAGCCGATTCCCGACGCTGATCTCCGCCGCTCGGCGGTGGCTGACGGAACCGTTTGTGCCCAGAGCCCGAACCTTTTCCAGAGGAGCCGGAACCCGCACACTTCCGGCGCGGGTGTCACACCCGAATCTATAACGATTCGACGCATCCGGCCTGTTCTGGCGCGGCCAGCTCCCGGGTGCCCGCACTGCTCCGCCGGGCCGCACTTTCGTCCCTGCTATTGGCCGCTCGTCCCCGCCCCGATTGTGCCGCCCCCGTGCCGCGGATAGTGTGGATGGACGAATTCCCGCTGAAAACCAGGAGGAAGGCATGCGCCCGTACGTGTCGCGTCCGGCCATCACGACGCTGCTGTTCATTATGCTCACGGCCGCCCCACTCGCCGCGCAGGAGACGCCGGCGGCCCGGCCGCAGGACGTGGAATCGATCGACGCGATCATAGCATCACTCTATGACGTGATCTCCGGACCTGCGGGGCAGAAGCGTGACTGGCAGCGCTTCCATTCACTGTTCGTTCCCGGCGCGCGCCTGATCCCGACGGGCGTATCGCAGCAGGGCGACGTCGGCCACCGCGTCATGACTCCCGAAGCCTACGAACAGTCGAGCGGCCCAGTGCTGGAGGAGCGCGGCTTCTTCGAGAGCGAGATCGGCCGGACCACTGAACAGTTCGGCAACATCGCGCACGTGTTCAGCGCGTACGACTCGAAGTGGAGGGCGGACGACACGGAGCCGTTCGCACGCGGGATCAACAGCATTCAGCTGTTCAACGACGGCGATCGGTGGTGGGTCGTGAGCATCTTCTGGGATTCGGAGCGTCCGGACAACCCGATCCCCGCACGCTATCTGCGAACGGACGCCGGGTCGTGATCCGCCACGCGGCAGCTGCCATCGCGCTCACCGTGCTGGTCGCGCCCGGCATCGCCGCACAGGCACTGCCGGACGTGGCAGACTCGCTCGCTGCGGCTGCGCCGGCTACCGCATTCGCCGGCAGCACCTACAACGGCCGTGAGCGGCAGCTCGATGTCCCACTCTCTCGCGTCGACGCAGACCTGCGCGTTGACGGTGTGCTCGATGAGGACGCATGGAGACATGCAGCACTGCTGACCGGCTTCTCGCAATACTCGCCCGTAGATCGCCTGCCCGCCGAGGACTCGACGGAGGTCTTCGTGCTCTACACGGAGCACGCGATTCACTTCGGCATCCGTGCCTTCGAGCCGCACGGAGCGGTGAACGCGACACTGGCGGACCGTGACCGCATCGATGGCGACGACTACGTCCTCCTCATCCTCGACACGTTCGATGATCGCCGCCGTGCACTGGTCTTCATGGCCAACCCGCACGGCGTCCAGGGCGATGGCACGTACGCGGACGGCAACGGCACCGACCTGAGCCCCGACTTCATCTACGAGTCGAAGGGCCGGCTCACGCCCTACGGTTACGAGCTCGAGTTCCGCATCCCGTTCAAGAGCATCCGGTACCAGCCCACCGAGGTACAGGACTGGGGCATCAACATTGTTCGTCGTGTGCAGCACTCCGGCCACGAGCAGACGTGGACTCCCGCGGAGCGCAGCCTGCCGTCGTTCCTGTCGCAGAGCGGCACGCTCACGGGACTTGCGGGACTCAGGCGCGGACTCGTCCTCGACATCAATCCCGTGATGACGGCACGCGCGTCCGGCGCGCCCGTATCTGCAACGGACGCGTCATGGCGCTACGAGCGCTCCGATCCGGAGTTCGGTGGCAATGTGCGATGGGGCGTGACGCCAAACCTCACGATGAACGCAACGATCAATCCCGATTTCTCACAGGTGGAGTCGGACGTGGGCCAGATCTCCTACGATCCGCGTTCGTCGCTGTACTTCCCCGAGAAGCGACCCTTCTTCCTCGATGGCAGTGAGAACTTCGCCACACCGAACCAGCTCATCTATACGCGCGCGATCCGCTCCCCGGACGCGGCAGCCAAGCTGAACGGCAAGGTCGGCGACTTCAACGTCGGCGTGCTCACCGCAATGGACGACAGGTCGCTCTCGGCGGATGGCAGGACTCATCCGCTGTTCAACATCGTGCGCATGCGACGCGATCTCGGCGAGCAGTCGAACGCCGGCATCGTCTACACAGACCTGATCGAGGGCGACGACTACAATCGCGTCGCCGGCGTCGACACGCGCCTGATGCTCGGCCGCTACGTGCTCAACGGACAGGTCGCAACGAGCTTCACATCGGCCGCCGGCGAAACCGCGCACTGGCGTCCCCTCTTCGACTTCTCGCTCAACCGCCCCGGTCGCGGCTGGGGCTTCAATGCAGTCGTCGAGGGCATCCACCCGGAGTTCATCGCCGGGAGCGGATTCATATCGCGGCCCGGCATCGCACACGTGAACTTCACCCCCCGCAAGAGCTTCTTTCCGCAGAACAGCATCATCGAGACGTTCTCGACATCGCTGATCCTGGACGGCCTGTGGGATTATGACCGGTTCCGCAAAGGGACAGTCCCGAACGACATCAAGGTGAACACCAGCACGAACTTCGTCCTGCGCGGCGGCTGGCGGACGACGTTCTACACCTGGCTCGAGTCGTTCATGTACCCCGCCGACCTGTACGCTAACTACTACATCGAGCGGCAGGACGACGCGGGAGCCGTGCTCGACACCGTGCCGTACACCGGCACCCACCGCCTGCCGAACTACGGCGTCATGCTCGCGCTCAACACGCCCCAGTTCCAGACGTTCTCCGCGAGTGCCGAGATCCTCGCCGGTCACGACGACAACTTCGATGAGTGGTCATCCGCCTGGATCTACTTCGCGACACTCAGCGCGGACTGGCGCCCGACAGAGAAGGTGCGCGTGAACGCACGCTACCTCGAACAGCGCACGCACCGCACGAGCGACGGCTCTCTCGTCCGCCTTCGCATGATCCCGCGTCTCAAGGTCGAGTATCAACTCTCGCGCCCCATTTTCTTCCGCTTCGTCGGCCAGTACGATGCCACCCGCATCGCCGCGCTGCGCGACGATTCACGCACGAACGACCCCGTGCTGATCCTCCGCCCCGACGGCACGTTCCGGCGCGCCGACCCGGTCGAGCGCAGCGGCTTCCGCGCCGACTGGCTGTTCTCCTACCAGCCCAACCCCGGCACCGTCCTGTTCGCCGGCTACGGCACCAGCCTCAACGGCCTCGAGTTCTTCGAGCCGCGCGAGTTGGAGAGGGCAAGCGACGGGTTCTTCGTCAAGGTGAGCTATCTCTTCCGTATCTGAGCCTGGGAGGCGGAGGGAGAGAGGGGCAGGGGAACTGCTCTTCACCACAGAGCACACAGAGTTGCGGTTCAGAGGTCACGGGGATTGTTTCGGCGTTCGCGGCAGCGCCTGCTTCCGTTTTCTGTAAAACAAAAAAAGGATGCCTGCGGTTAGACGCATCCGGACTACGCCACGCTGCCTGCTGATCTCATGAACGCCCCGCCGCAACACTGGAGGATCCGTTCTCTGTGTGCTCTGTGTGCTCTGTGGTGAAACTTCAGTTGTTCTCAGCAGTACCTCGCAGTAGAAACTCAAGCGCACCTCACGCGCTCACCTCACGCGCTCAGCTCCACCAGGAGCCCGGCCATCCGCAGGTCGTACGGATCACCGGACGCGTCCTCCGGCGCGACATCGTAGTTCTGCTGCGGCGTCTCGAGGATGAGCGGGATGCCCCTGCTGCGGGGATCCTGCAGCAGCCAACCGAACGCGTCCACGCCGATACGACCGTCGCCCAGCAGCATGTGACGGTCACGGTTCGAGCCCAGCTCGCCTTCGCTGTCGTTCAGGTGGAAGAACGATGGGGGCTCCCCGATCGCGTCCTCGAATTCGTCGAGGATCTCTGTAAATCGCTCTCGCGAGGTATGGATGTCGTATCCGGACGCGAAGAGGTGACAGGTATCGAGGCCGTAGCCTGCGCGCGGCCGGAGTACCTTCGGTATGTGGGACAGGATGTCGGCGACCTCGGCGGCCGTACGGCCGAGCGTCTTCCCCGCGCCGGCCGTGTTCTCCACCAGCAGCCGTGTGGGACCGTCGTGCGCTTCGATCGCCTCGACCATGGCCCTCGCGACCCGCTCGGCGGCGGCAACGGGATCGCCATCGCTCGCCGATCCCGGATGGAAGCAGACACCGCCGACCCCGAGCGTGTTCGAGCGCTCCATCTCCTTCTTCAGTCCGCCCGCTGCCCGTGCCCACTTCGTGGGATCAGCGGTCGCGACCGAGAGCACGTACGCCGCGTGCACCACCACGTGCTCCGGCCGGATACCCGTCTCCTCGAGAGCCGCCTGGAACCGTTGCACTCGTTCCGGCCGGATCGTCGACTTGTCGCCGTAGAACTTCGGGATGGCGGTAAAGCACTGCAGCGTGGACAGCCCGGCGTTCGCCGCACGCCGAACCGCCATGTCGATGCCGCCGTTATCGACCGTGTGTGAGCCGAAGATGAACTCCGGCTGTTTCTTGCTCGACACGGCGTCAGCCCTGGCGCGGTGTGTTCGCCTCGATGTTCAGCTCGATACGAACCTCATCACCAACCACCTGCACCGCCTCCTGAATGCGGTTCCACTGCAGGCCGTAGTCGAAGCGGTCGATGCGCAGCGTCCCCTCCGCGCCGAGTCGCTGCCGTCCGCTCTCCGTCGTGACCGGTCCCGACAGCTCGAACGGGACGCGCACTTCCTTCGTCACGTCGCGGATCGTGAGATTGCCGACAAGCACCAGCCCGTCCGCTGTCTCTTCGATCCGGCTGCTCACGAATGTCAGCTGCGGAAACCGCTCTGCCTCGAAAAAGTCCTCGCTGCGAAGATGATTGTCACGCCGCTCGTTGCTCGTGTCGATGCTCCCCGTCTCAACCGTCACGTTCACCGTCGACTGCGTCACATCCGTCTCATTGAGCATGATGTGGCCGCTGAACCGGGTGAATTTGCCCTTCACGTTCGACACGCCCAGATGCCGCACTGTGAATCCGACGTAGCTGTGGCTCTGGTCGATGTCGAACCGCACCGGGTCCACCCGCCCCGCCGCCGTGACGGACAGACCCATTACCGCCACGATCCCGAGCCGCACGCCAGCATTCAATCGCATAATAGCCCTTGATTTGAATTTCGTTGTGTTGGTCACGTATTCTGTACTCGTATCCATAAACGTACACGAGTCGTCAATCAGCCATGCACGTGACAGTTTACGAGCACGCGCACCAATCCAGGAGATGTTGCTCCGCCTTCCCTACTGTCTGTCTCGCGACAGAGATCGGTAGTACTCCTCCACCAGCTCGCGGAATCCTTCAGGAACTTCGTCCGTGCCGGACAGGAACAGCCGCTCGCGCTCGCCAACCAGCACGTTCCGGCGCAGGCCGAACTCATACTGCTTGAGGTTGTCGACGACCTGCTCCTGGAGCCGCCGCAGGTTCTCGCCGTCCCCCCAGATGCCTTCGTTTCCGAGCGAGCGCAATCCCTGAATCACCTCGTCGAGCTGCGCGACATCCTGCCCATCGCGGGCGAGCTGCTGGCGCAGCGCCTGCGCGTCCTCCAGCCGCTGGCGGACCTCGCTCCGCAGCTGACGCGCGTCATCGCCTGACACACCGCGTGGACCATACGCGCCGCGCCCACCACCGCCCGGCCCCGCCATTCGACCCCCCTGCCCCTCACCGCCCTGTTGACCCTGCTGACCCTGCTGACCCTGCTGACC
>DATABQ010000228.1:0-3727 GCA_036259495.1 Longimicrobiales bacterium
GGCAGGAGCAGGTTTTCGAGCACGGTGAGCGTTGGAATGAGGTTGAAGAATTGAAAGACGAAGCCGATCTCGCGGCGTCGTAGCAGGGTGCGGCCGCGCTCGGTCATGGCGCCGAGCTCGTGGCCGCCCACCTCGACCGTGCCCGAGTCGGGCGAGTCGAGGCCCGCTATGATGTTTAGGAGCGTGGATTTACCGGATCCGCTCGGACCCATCAGCGCCACCAGGTCGCCCGCTCCAACGTCCAGATCGATTCCGGTGAGGACGTCGTGGCGGGTGGCGCCGTCATCGTATGCCTTTGTGACGTTGCGCAGTCGGACGCGGAACCCATCCTGCAGAATGTCCGCTCCAGCCATCAGAATAACCTGTTGGCAAGCTTGTATCGGGGCGATCGCATATCCAGGTGCGCCAGAGTGGGAGATGGGTTCCGCGTCCGACAGGCGGCCGCAGGTCCGCAGCTTGCTACAATCGCACCGCGCCTGCCATGACGAAAGGAGCCGCCGGTGTCCGATTCGCTGACAGACCGACTCCGCCGCGTCGCGCGGCCGCTCTCAGACGACCACGATCTGGATCCGCTGCTCGACCGCATCGGCGATGCGCACATCGTGATGCTGGGCGAGGCATCGCATGGCACGTCGGAATACTACACGTGGCGCGATCGCATCTCCCGCCGGCTCATCACGGAGCGCGACTTCAACTTCATCGCCGTCGAAGGTGACTGGCCGGACTGCTACACGGTCAACCGCTTCGTGAAGGGCCTCGATGACGGCGCATCCGATGCGCGCGATGTGCTGCACGCGTTCTCGCGCTGGCCGACGTGGATGTGGGCGAACGAGGAAGTCGTCGAGCTGACGAGATGGCTGCGCTCCCACAACTCCACACGTCCCGCGGAACGGCAGGTCGGGTTCTACGGCCTCGATGTCTATTCGCTCTGGGACAGCATGCATGCGGTACTGGAGTATCTCGATCGCGTGGATCCTGACGGGGCGCGTGCTGCGCGCAGGGCGTACGGCTGTTTCGATCCGTACCGCGACGATGCGCAGGAGTACGCGATGGCAACAGCGGTCGTGCCGACGTCGTGCGAGGACGAGACGATCGCCATCCTCCAGGACCTCCGCCGCAATGCACCGCACTACAGCGATGATGGGCGGGACGCGTACTTCGATGCGGAGCAGAACGCGCTCGTCGCGCGCAACGCGGAGCTCTACTACCGCACGATGGTGCGCGGCGGATCGAAGTCGTGGAACGTGCGTGACACGCACATGGCGGAGACACTGGAGCGCCTGCTGGCGCACCACGGCACGGACGCGAAAGGGATCGTGTGGGAGCACAACACGCACATCGGCGATGCAGGCGCCACGGACATGGCGGCTGCCGGCATGACGAACATCGGTCAGATCGCGCGCGAAACCTGGGGGCAGGAGAACGTCGTCCTCGTCGGCTTCGGGGGCTACGAGGGGAGCGTGATCGCGGCTGGCGGGTGGGGCGAGCCGATGGAGCGGATGCGTGTGCCGCCCGCCCGCGACGGCAGTTGGGAGGCACTGCTGCACGACGCCATCGGCGAGGATACACTCCTGCTGTCATCGGATCTGGACCGGCTTCCCGGCATGCGGGAACAGCACGACCATCGCGCGATCGGCGTCGTCTATCACCCGTCACGAGAACGTTACGGCAACTACGTTCCCACGGTGCTGCCGGCGCGATATGATGCGTTCATCCATATCGAACAGACGTCCGCGCTCGATCCGCTCCACATGCCGGTGCGGGTTGACGGCGAGGTGCCGGAGACCTATCCGACGGGTGAGTGAGAGGCGGGTGGGCGGCCTGTGGGTCGCATCCTGTCGGGTACTGCATCGGCCCCCGGCGCTGAGCGGCCCGGCGCTTGCGCAGCAGCGGATCGGCAGAGACCTTGCGCGACAAGAGGATTTACAGATCGGGATGAGGGCGTAACTTGGATCCATGGCATCGGACGACGCCGGAGCCGCGCGGCACAGAAGGATCGGCTGAATGAAAATCGCCTTCTTTACCGAAAGCCTGCTGCCGCTGGTGGACGGCGTGTCGCACACGCTCGGTCACCTCTTCAGCACGCTGGAAGAGGAGGGGATCGACTTCCGCGTCTATGCTCCTTTCGTCCCGCCCCCCGACATCCCCTGGCACAGCCGCACGCGGCCCGTGCGCTGGTTCAGATTCCCGCTCTACCGCGATTATCGCATCAGTCTGCCGGGCGGCCGGCGCATCGCGGCGGAGCTGGACGCGTGGCAGCCGGACATCGTCCATGTGGTGAGCCCGACGCCGATGGCGATCTGGGCACAGGCGTACGCACGCGGCCGGGACATTCCCGTCGTCGCGACATTCCATACGCATTTCGTCGCATACTTCCCGTACTACGGCGTGCGCCGGCTGGAGCGGATGGGCTGGAGCATGCTGCGGTGGTTCTACGGCCGCTGCAATGCGACGTTCGCGCCATCGACCAGCATCATCGACGAGCTGAACGCGCATGGCATCACGAACGTGTGTCTCTGGTCGCGCGGTGTGGACGCGCGGCGGTTTGCACCGGAGTGGCGCGACAACGCGCTGCGGACGCGGCTCGGTGCGGACGAGCGGACGCCGCTCGTGCTGCTCGTCAGCAGGCTCGTCAAGGAAAAGGACATGGCGGACTTCGTCGAGATGGACCGCGTGCTGCGATCGCGCGATCTGCGATACCGTCTCGCTCTGGTCGGTGACGGACCGATGCGGAAGCGACTCCAGCGCGATCTTCCGCATGCGCACTTTGCCGGGCACCAGTCCGGTCCTGCGCTGTCCCGCTGGTATGCTTCCGCCGACATCTTCGTCTTCCCGTCCACTACCGAGACGTTCGCGAACGTGGTGCAGGAGGCGATGGCGTCCGGCGTTCCTGCGGTCGTCTCCGATCGCGGCGGCCCGCAGAGCGTGATCGAGCCGGAGCGCAGCGGCCTTGTCGCCGCTGCCAACGACCCGGTCGATCTGGCCGCACAGGTCGAGCGGCTGATCACGGATCGCAACCTGCGCCTCACGATGTCGCGCGCGGCACGGCAGCGGGCGCAGGAGCGAACCTGGAGTGCGGTCAATGCCGTGCTCGTGCGGGAATACGAGAACATCGCCGGCCGTCATCCCGAGCGCGCCAGACGCCTGGCGTGAAGCTCTGCGCACTGACACAGTCGTACGCGCCGACGGGCGGCGGCGTGCGAACCATGCTTCACGCGGAGCGCGACTGGTGCCGTGAGCAGGGCGTGCAGCACGTGCTCATCGTGCCGGGGCCAGCGGACACCGTCACGCGCGATGGCGGGCTCGTCATGTACACGGTCGCATCGCCGCTCCTGCCCGGCTCCGCCGCGTACCGGCTGCTCTACCGTTCAGACAAGGTGCTGCGCATCCTGCGCGCGGAGATGCCGGACGTGATAGAGGTACACTGCGCGTACAACCTGCCGTGGACCGCACTATGGCACCGGCGCCGGCATCCGTCGATCGTGAGTGCGCTCTACATGACCGACCTGCCGGTCGCATACGTGGAGGCGCCGCTGCGGAAGCGCGCGGGTCGCCATGTCGCGCTCGCAGCGCGGCGACTCGCCGAACGATATCTGCGCTCGCTGTATTCGCGCTGCGATGTCACGGTCGCCATATCGCCGGTCATGCGCGGCCGGCTGCATGCGATGGGCGTAGGTCAGGCGCTGTGCGTGCCGCTCGGCGTCGACCTCGATACGTTCTCACCGAC
>DATABQ010000229.1:0-5050 GCA_036259495.1 Longimicrobiales bacterium
AAGCCGGTTCCGGCGATGCCGATTGCGCGGGACGTGCCGGCATCGTTCGCATGGTGCTCGCCCGCGCAATCGGCATCGCCGGAGCCGGTTTCGCGCTCGGCGCCCTTGCCGCCGCGCTGCTCGCCCCGCGAATGCAGAACCTGCTGTTCGGCGTGGGACCACACGATGCTCTGACCAACGCCGCGGCCGCATGCGCGCTCGTGGGGACCGCTGCCGCCGCGGCGCTCCTGCCTGCGCGCCGTGCCGCATCCGTCGATCCGAACACTGCCCTGAGATCGGACTGAGCCGCGGCACGAGCGGGGGTGCGGGAGCGGCGCCGGCGCTTATCTTTCACGCCAGCGGCAGACTGCCGGACCTCACCGGCGCCCCGGTTCGCGAATCAGGAGCGAGAATGTCATCCACCAGCGACGTGGCGGCGCACAGGCGGCTGGACGCCGATTTTGCGGCGGAAGTCCTGGCGGAGATCTACACGTATCCGCGCAGGCGGCTGTGGGTGGCTGTCGCGCTCTGGCTGCTCCTCGGCTGGGTCGGAGGGCACCGCTTCTATCTCGGCCGCTACGGCACTGGGCTGCTGATGATGGTGAGCGGCGGCGGATTACTGGTCTGGTGGGTGGTCGACGGCTTCTACATCGCCTCGTTCGTCCGCGACTACAATGAGGACCAGGCGCTCCGCGAGCGGGTGCGGCAACCGCCGCGCGAGCTGGACTTCATGCCGCCACTCTCGCGCGACGTTCTGTCAAAGCCGCCGGAGTGGACGGAGCGCTGGCAGGCAGGAAGCGCCCCCCGCAGCGCCCTCCGTCTGGCGGGCGACATCATGGTGCTCCTGCTCACGGGTCTGGGACTCGGCTCGATCGCAGGCTCGGCCGGTGTATACGAGGCCGTGGTCGCCGTGGCGGTGCTGGCCGCTCTCACTGCCGTCGGCGCCTCCGCCGGCGGCTTGCAGCACCTGCCGGTCGCCCGCGAGCTCATCCGCTGGAGCCATCGGCTGCGGCTTTTCTACTACTACAACAAGCCGGGTAACCCGCTCGCCCTGCTCTTCCGCCCGCTGACAGCCGCAGTGCTCGCGCCGTTCCGCCGACGCGATCGCGCCGAGGTGAAGCTGTACCTTCAGCTCGGCGGCGTGCTCACGCTGTTCTTCCTGCTGATCGATCTCATCGAAGCCGTCGCGGCCGACGGGCTCGGCGCGCTCAGTCCCGGCAGCCTCTTCGGCCTGTGGATCAGGGAAGCGACCACTACGTTCGTCGTCATCTACGCGTTCGCAACGCCGATCGGGGCCGTCCTCACACTCCATCTCCTGATGCGCCGCACCCACACCGTGCCGCGCCTGCTCAGCGGCCTGGTCGTCGTGGCCATGGTCGTCGGGATGCTGATGTAGCTTTCGACCGCGACACTCACGTTGTGCGGGACCGCTGCCCGCAACGTCGTCGGCGAGAGGGCGCAACGGCCGCAGACGATCGTGATTGCCGAGGCGCTGGGGCTCGACGTACGGGTGGATTGACCTACCTCCCCGCCTTCACCATTACGTTGCCCTTCTCAACGATCTGAATGTCACCCAGGTAAACCGGATTCTGGCCACCATCCGGACTCTGCAGCCACACGTGGAGGTACATCGAGTCGGCCGGACCGTCGCTCGCTTCGACCAGGAACCTGATTCTCGCTCCAGGCTCGAACGCTTCGCCCGTGAAGCCGTTCACGCTGCCGGTGCCCTGCAGTTTCACGCTGCCGGTGTTCCCATTGACCATCATCCAATCGTAGCTCGTGCTCTCGAACGTGAAGTTGCCACTGCCGAGGCTGAACCGGAACTCGCCCATCGGCTGACTCGAGCCCGGCCTGTACTTCGCCAGCACGGTGAAGCGCGCGCTCTCGTCCGCGTTGCACAACGCAGGATCGCACGACGCGGCCGGTGACAGCATAGCCCCCGCACCGGCTACGAACCCGCCGTCAGGATCGTACACGGTGATCTCGTGGATGGTATGCGTGGCCGAGTAGCCGTTGCTGTCGGCGATGCGCAGGTCGATCGCAAAGAAGCCGGTGCTCGTGTACTGATGCGCCGGACTGCTGAACGTGCCATCCGCGTTCATGGTGAGCTCGGATGAGGTGCCATCACCCCACTGAATGGAACCGGTATGGTTGCCGGTTGCAGGGTCCGAGTATGTGCCCCGTACCACGAGCGGGCTGGCGATCGAGAACGCCCCTTCCGGCGCCTGCACGGATTCGATCTCCGGTCCGTAGTATTCCGCCACCCCGCCGCGAATCCACTCCAGCAGCCAGGCCTCGTCTCCTCCGCCCGGATTCATCCGCAGGACCCTGCGATCGGGCCCGAGGAGGTACAGCACCGGGAGCAGCCTGTGCGCGTCTGCAATCTCGCGCCACGGCGCCGCGGTCGTCTCACTGCCGTCCATGTGCCACACGTTGCGATGCTCGCCTTCGTAGAACACGTCCAGCCATGCTTCCGCGTGTGCGAGGGTAGTGACCTGACCCCCGTTCGGTCCGTCGACCATGGCCACGACACTCGTGAACTCGATCCCTTCTCCCTGGAGCGCCTGCTCGACAAAGGGGAGGAGCGGCGCCAGGGCCTGTGACGGCACGCACCACATCCCACCGATCTCGAGCAGGACGAATGATCCGCCCACATCTGACAGCGAGACCGCCGCCCCAGCGGCGTCGAACGCGGCGAGGTCCGGAGCGATGGCACCGATCTCCCACCCCGCGGCAATCGCCGCGGCCGGACCTGCCGGGCGGACGCTGACGATGGCGCTCTCCCCGCCCGACGTCGGCATCGACTCCGTGCACCCGCTCAGCACGATTGCCAGGAGCGTCAGGTGAACGCGCGTTCGCATGCATCGCATTTAGCTACCCCTCGAGTTCAGGCTGTATGGAGGGCGCCGGACCGGGCGCGCATCCGTCGATCACACATCCACCATACGTCGGAGCAGAGGGATCGGGATCAGAGGGGATCGGGACGGGCGGGCGCTGGTATGCAAACAGGTATTCAAGCGGCGGCTTGACCGTCAGCCCGAAACGTGTGACGTTTCACGTACGCTTCCCGGCATTCCGCCACACCACAGAATGCATCCCCGTATTTCCGTCGCAGGAGACCTCCATGAGAAGAACCGCCGTAGTCGGATCCACCCTCGCCATTGCCATGCTCGCGGCCGGTTGTCAGGACCGCATGATGATCACGGAACCCGGGACACCGGAGCTGACGACCGCGTCGAGCTTCAACCTTCAATCGTCCAGCCTCACGATCATTCATCTCGATCGGGATCAGGTCAGGCTGCCTTTCTCGATCCAGCTGACGCATCAGTCCGCACCGGACATCGCGCGCCGCGCGATCAACGGCGACGACTACGTGTGCGGTCCCGAGGGCACCGCGGTCACCAATTGGCTGCTCGGTCATGCCTACGAGGTGTTCGACGCTGAGCCGGAGATCTATCGCCTGCTCTTCGTCAATCTGCTGGCTGACCAGGCGTTGGCATACTCGGCGGTACTGTTCGAGTCGGACGAGACGCCTCAGCACTTCGGCTCGAATGGCGAGTACACGAAGATCATGGAGAAGACGGACCGGGACATCCGACGGTTCTGGGACATCGAGTCGGACGACCTTCAGCTCATCGCACTGCACGGCCCGATGGTGCTCGACACGCAGCGGATTGCCGCCACCTATCAGCTGGTGTTCGGAGTTCCAGCCACCTTTGCCCCGATCTACGCCGCTATGGTACGTGACGCGGTGCTCGCATCGGAGACGCTGAACGGCGGCGATCACCCGCTCTTCACGTTCAACGCGTTTGCCTCCACGAACGGCAAGATCGCCATGGGCGACGGCATGCTCGCCGGATACGAGGCGCTCGGCTTCGAGGACGTGGCTCCGCAGGCGGTCTTCGCGCACGAGTTTGCACATCAGGTCCAGTTCCACAACGGCTATAACGTCGATGATTTCTCGTCGGAGCTGGTCGGTGCCGAGAAGACGCGCTATATGGAGCTGATGGCGGACGCCATGGCCGCGTACTTCCTGACGCACAAGCGCGGCGCGACGATGAACCAGAAGCGGGTGGAGCAGTTCCTCGAGGCGTTCTATCAGATCGGCGACTGCTCGTTTTCGCACCCCGGCCACCACGGCACGCCGAACCAGCGCATGGCGGCGGCGCAGTGGGGCTTCGCGCTGGCCGACGAGGCGCACAAGCAGGGACACATCCTGTCCTCACAGGAAGTCTATGCGCGCTTCCTCGAGGTGTATCCGGAGATCATCGCACCCGACGCGAACTGATCGCTAATCAGGATGACATAAAGGGCGCGGTCCTCCGGGATCGCGCCCTTTCTGCTTTGCGTCACCCAGACGACGATCCCTGGGCTGGTCAGGTTGCGGGCTCGAAGCTCCGGATCCACACCGCGCCCCCGCCGTCGCGCGCCCGATCTCCCATATCGACTTCGAGCGGTACACCACGACGATCGAAGCGGGCGCTGTTCAGCTCTCCCGCCTCGTGTGCGGTGAGTATCCACCGCCAGACGTCGTCGATCGTCGCTGCGGACCGGCTCCGATCTCCGTTTTCGTCCGTTGCACTCACGACGCTGTCGCCTTCCACACGAACGCGATAGTACGGCGATCGCGGTGTCATGGACCAGGCCGTGGAGATATCGAACACGTAGTCCGAGTAGTTACCGCGCAGCCAGTCGACATACGCCGCCGCCACGTCACCGTGCGGCTCCACCGGATCGGAGCAGGCGATGGGCAGCATTGCGATCGCAGCGGCGAGCAGGCACGTACGACACAGCGATATCAACGAAACCGTCAAGGTGACCTTCCGGCTATGAGTCTCGAGCAGAGGTGAACGTTAGCGCACGCTCCGGACCGGCGACAGTGTTACGGCATTGGTCGGCGTCATGCGCACGGCGTCGAAACTGATCGAGCCATCGACCTCCAACTCACTCTCATCCATGAAACCGCTGGCGACGAACTCGATCGTGCCGCTCAGGCGATTGTAGGTGGAGTGTGTGATGTTGATCTCGCCCTCAACGCCGAACAGCAGGCCCACCAGCTCCTCGTCATCGG
>DATABQ010000230.1:0-1557 GCA_036259495.1 Longimicrobiales bacterium
GCAGGCCCGGCAAGGTCCGCCCGATGGTAAAGAAATTCCTCGCTATGGCGGACATCATGGAGAAACAGGGATTCCCGCGGCCGAAGGTCATGACCGACATGAGCGGCCAGCGCTTCTGGACCGTCGTCTCGGAGTTCGAGGTCGAGAGCTTCGAAGCCTTTGCGAGCATGGGCGCCGACGATGACTCGATGAAGGAGGCGGATAAGATCATGTCCGACTACCACGACCTGGTCGATTCCGGACATCGCGAGATCTACAACCTCGAGAAGTGAGCCGGGGACGCACCTGACCGAACTACGGCACGGCAGGTGCCTCTCTCCGCCGCATGACGCGTTACGAGATCGCCGACTGCCCGGCCTGCGGCGGCACCGAGCACACACTCATCGCCGGAAGCGATGACATACGCGACGAGCTCGAGCAGCTCTGGGCGTTCCACACGCGTCGCCTCCGCGGCGACACGCCGCCCGCGCGACTGCACGATCGCATCGCGTTCTCGCAGGATCCTCCCCTGCGGATCGTCCGCTGCGACCGCTGCACGCTGCTGTTCCGCAATCCGCGCGAGCGCGCCGATGAGCTGGTCGACACGTACGGCGACGAGGAGCCGGACGATACGGCGCTCCACACGCTCTTCGACAACCAGAAGCAGAGCTACCGCACGCAGGCGCTCCGCCTATCGCGCATCGCAGGCCGCAAAGGCCGCGGCCTCGAGATCGGCAGCTACGTCGGCGCCTTCCTCGCCGCGGCCGCGGACATCGGCTGGGACTTCACCGGCATCGACGTCAACGAGTCCGCGAACGACTTCGCCTCCAGCAGGAGCCTCACCGTTCGCACCGGCACCATCGACGACGCCGATCCGGATACGAAATACGATGCCGTCGCATTCTGGAACTGCTTCGATCAGCTGCCGGATCCGCGCGCGGCCGCCATCGCCGCACGCGAACGCACACGCGACGGCGGGCTCGTCTGCATCCGCGTTCCGAACGGCGCGTTCTACGCTACCTGGCGGGCGCGGCTGAGCACGCCGCTCCGCCCGCTCGCGCGTCTCCTCCTCGCCCACAACAACCTGCTCGGCTTCCCGTACCGTCACGGCTTCTCGCCAGCATCCCTGACGTCCCTGCTCGGTAACGTCGGATTCGAGGTCATGCGCACGTTCGGCGATTCGCTCGTACCCATCGCCGACCGCTGGACCCGACCGTGGGCGCACGCCGAGGAACGCCTCGTCAAAACCGCCCTCCGCCCCCTGCCGGCCGCGCACTCTCCCTGGCTCGAGATGTACGCCCGCGCCCGCTGATTCCGGCCTCGAACACGCTCCCCTTGACATTCTAGGCCAGCCCTCGCACACTGGTCCCATAGAACATCTATGGAGGCGACATGAAGGTCGATCTGCTGCAGGGTACGCTCGACATGCTGGTCCTCAAGGCGCTCAGCTGGGGGTCCATGCACGGCTACGAGGTGACGCGCTGGCTGGAGCAGCGCTCGGGCGACGCGCTGCGCGTGGAGGAGGGAAGCCTCTACCCCGCGCTGCACCGGCTCGCGCGGCGCGGTCTCGTGAAATCC
>DATABQ010000231.1:0-2833 GCA_036259495.1 Longimicrobiales bacterium
CGTCGAACGCGCCGATCTTCCTCACGATCGTGCTCGGGTTCGGCGCTCTCGGCACGCTGTGGTCGTTCTGGCGCCGGCCGCGCGACGTGAATGCGCGGCAGGGCACACGTGTGTCGATCGCCCGCGCGTTCGGTACTGTGCGGAAGTGGGCGCGCGCGCTCAGCGGGAACGTGCTCTGGGCGGTGCTGTTCCTGCCCGCGGTGATCGCACTTGCATGTTCGACGCTCGCCCTGATCTCCTACTGCTTCTTCCACCTGCCGTTCATGCGCGCAGTCCGTATTCCGGGCGCGGTGCAGCGGTCCCGCCGAGGTGCGACCGGCGCATCGTCGTGGGCGGACGGCGGCCCGACTGGCGCGACCGGCGCGAGCGATGCCCGCGGCAGCGGCGACGCCGGTTCTCCTGACGCCGCTGACCATGATGGCCCCGCGCGGATGTCGTCCGGCGATACATCCAGACGTAACGAATCGGAGAGTGTCGCCGCTGGCGGCGGCTGACGATGTCAAGCCACAGAGGCTGAATGTTCATCAATGGCCACGCACACATTTTCACGCTGCAATCCGTCCTGTCGCGGCATGCGATCACGATCATGGCCGGGCGGCTGCGCAGGATGGGGCTGCACGACTTCATCGTCGACGCGGTGGAGGAGCTGCTCGATGCGCAGCTCGACCGGCCGGAGTACCTGGTGGAGGACGAGCTGCTCGTGCGGTTCATGCGCGCGATCGCACGCAGCGCGAGCTTCCAGAACCTCGCCGCCAGCGTGCAGCTGCCCGTCGAAGTGCGATTGCTCTCGGGTGCGGCGGACCAGCTGGAGGTGCGCGCGATGCGCGCGGCGCTGGATCGGCTGTCGAGCTGGATCGACTCGAACGACGGTCCGGGCAAGAGTCCGTTCGACGTGTTCGAGACGCTGCGCATCGCGATGCAGCCGACGATACCGCGTGTCGCCGACAAGCTGCTCGCACACCTCGGTCCTGACGACGCCATCGTCGCGCTGATGATGGACATTGTTGCGGAGAACGAGAGCGATCGGGACCGCCGCAACTTCCTCGGTCAGATCCGCGGCACCACGGACGCAGTTCTCGCACGGCCGGGGCGGGTGCTGCCGTTCATCGCCGTGAACCCGCACCGCGCGGACCACTTCGACATCATGCGCCGGGCCATCGAAGAGCAGGGGTTCGTCGGCGTGAAGCTCTACCCGTCGCTCGGCTACGAGATGAACACACCCGCGATACGCAATGTCATCGCGTACTGCCGCACCGAGGATGTGCCGATCACGATACACTGCACCGCGACCGGCTTCGCGCGTGATGCGGAGAGCGCGGGCTACTCGCACCCGAAGCACTGGCTGGATCTGTTCACCGCGCCCGGCGACACGCTGCGCGTGTGCTTCGCTCACTGCGGCGGCTGGGGCGGGTTCTGCGGCGAGGAGGCGGACCAGATAGAGTGGGCGGAGACGATCCTGTCGTACATGGATGAGCACCCGAACGTCTTCGCGGATCTGTCGTACCACGTAGAGATGATGGCCCTCGGGGGCGCTGCGGAGACGGCGTACTTCACCGCGCTGAAGGAGCTTCTCGCCGGACCGCACGCGCATCGCATCATCTTCGGCACCGATTCCTGGCTCGTGCGGCTGAACATCGACGACGCCGCGTACTGGAGCTACTTCCGCACGATGTGCACGCCCGCAGAGTTCGCGCTCCTCGCCGGCACCACGCCGCGCCGCTTCCTCGGCATACCGGCGACCGGCGCGCCTGCGGCCGCGAACATCGCACGGCATATCGAGTTCCTCGAGCGGCACGCGGATCAGGTCGGGAGTGCGCCCGCACAGTGGGTGCGCGACCTGAGCACCGCCACCTGGAGCATCACGCGCGGCGACTCGACGTGGTCGCGCAACAACTACGCACACGTCGCGGCCTACAACTACTTCAAGACGCAGATCCCGCCGCGACTGCGCGGCACGGGCTTCGACGACTGCGGCCTGCTGCGACTGCGCCAGCTCGACTACTTCGGCAGCGGCGCGCGTCCATCGGACACGAAGCTCAAGGGAGTATCGCGCAATCTCATGACGCAGTGCGAAGCGTACGGCGGCATCGCCGAGGGCAGCTATACCAGCGGCAGCATTCAGCCGCTGCTGATACAGCTCCTCGCCGATGGCGATCGCGCGCTCGCCGATGTCGGCGGGTCGCTCGACGCGTTCTACCTTTTCGCGCCGGAGATCGCATGAGAGCCGGCAGGTGCTGCGCCGCCGTTCTGATGCTTCTCGTCAGTGCGGCCGCTGCGAGCGCTCAAACGATCGACATCCGGCCGCTCCTGCTGCTCGAGGAGAATCCGGTGCCGGGGATCCGCATCGCGACGGAGTATGCGCAGACGCGCGTGCTGATCGGACCCTACCCGAAGAACTGGTACTGGCACGCGTTCGCCGATGCGCCGCTGTTCACGAAGGCGGATCGCAACCGGGAGACGCTGCGTGCGCAGATCGACGGCGGATTGCAGATCTCGCTTTTCCGACCGTCGCTGCCGGCGCCTGGTCAGCCGCCCTCGCCGGACGATCCGCCGCCGTGGAACTACGGCTTCGTCGCGTTGCAGCTCGGTGTGGGTGCGGAGGCGCCGCAGAACGTGAGGACGGCCGATGTGACGCTCGGTGCGTCGCTCGCGTACGAGCACGACCAGTATCACAGCCTGTGGTTCATACCCGAGCTTCGCATCGCGTACGACGCCGTGTTCTGCATCGACTGCAATGACGCGGCTACGCTGGAGCACAGTGGTGATACGGGCTGGCGCGCGAACGGCGACATCGGCTGGAACATTCCCGCCGACCGCGCGTGGGTGCCAGCAC
>DATABQ010000232.1:0-1591 GCA_036259495.1 Longimicrobiales bacterium
ATGGCGCCACGTTCGCATCGGAGGAGCTGAGCGAGGAGACGGAGGCGAAGCGGCCGCAGGTACAGGTGGGCGATCCGTTCACCGAGAATCTGCTGCTCGAGGCATCGCTCGAGCTGATCCACAGCGGCCACATCGTAGGCATCCAGGACATGGGCGCGGCCGGGCTCGCATCCAGCTCGAGCGAGATGGCTGCACGTGCGGGTACTGGCGTCGATATCGATGCCGCGCTCGTTCCCGTTCGCGAAGAGAACATGACGCCGTACGAGATCCTGCTGTCCGAGTCGCAGGAGCGGATGCTGGTAGTGGCGAAGGCGGGACACGAGAATGACGTCATCCGCATCCTCGAGAAGTGGGAGCTCGAGGCTGCCGTCATCGGTCACGTGACGGACGATGGCATGTACCGTGTGCGTGAGAACGGCGTCATCGTCGCCGAGATCCCCGGCGAGCCGCTCGTCAACGAGTGCCCTACGTACGTGCGCGAGGCGCGCGAGTCCGACGAAGTGAGGAAGCTGCGCGAGTGGACGCCGGCGGAGATCGACACGAAACACACGCATGAGCATCCCGGCCGCGTTCTGCTGCGACTGCTCGGCTCGCCGAACATCGCGTCGAAGCGCTGGGTCTACAACCAGTACGACACAACCGTGCGCACGAACACGGTGGTGCCGCCGGGGGGCGATGCCGGCGTGTTGCGCATCCGCGGGACGCGGCGCGGCATTGCGGCGACGGTCGACTGCAACGGCAGGTACGTGTACCTGAACCCGCGCCGCGGGGCGATGATCGCCGTGGCGGAGGCCGCGCGCAACATCGTCTGCACCGGCGCGCGCCCTCGGGCGATCACGAATAATCTGAATTTCGGGAATCCTCTCAAGCCCGAGGTGTACTACCAGCTGCGTGAGGCAGTACTCGGGATGGGCGAGGCGTGCGCGGCGTTCGAGACGCCGGTAACGGGCGGAAACGTGTCGCTGTACAACGAGAACCCGAACGGAGCGATCTACCCGACGCCGGTCGTCGGCATGATCGGTGTCATCGACGATATCGACCGTCATCTGACGATGCCCTTCAAGGCGGAGGGCGACGCGATCGTCCTGCTGGGCCGCAATACGGACGAGCTCGGCGGGTCGGAGTACCTGAAGGTCGTGCACGGCGTCGTCGCTGGCGATGCTCCCGCCGTGGACCTCGAGTCCGAGCGTCGCCTTCAGGAGCTGGTGCTCTCGCTCAATGAGTCGGGGCTGCTGCACAGCGCGCACGACTGCGCGGACGGCGGCCTGGCCGTCTGCCTCGCGGAGTCCGCCATCGCGAGCGGGCCGATGCGCGGCGTGAGCGTGTCGCTCGATGATGATCTCGATCCGGCAGCGCTTCTGTTCGGTGAAGCGCAGGGCAGGATCGTGGTGTCGTGCGCGGCGGAGGATGCAGAGCGCGTCATCGCAGCCGCACGGGGAATGGATGTACCGGCCCAGGTGATCGGCTCCGTCGGTGCGGCGGCGGGAACGTTCGATGTGCGGACGCGCGCGGGTGCGGACATCGCGCTGAGCGTCGGGAGTCTGCACGAGGTGCACTCCACCGCCATACCGCGCCTGATGGAGCGTGCAGC
>DATABQ010000233.1:0-2458 GCA_036259495.1 Longimicrobiales bacterium
CCTCGATCATGTGCGCCGGCAGACGGCCGATTTCCCGAGGCACCACGCCCAGCAGGTACTGCTCGAGATCGACGACGTTCAACGCGGAGATCCGGCCGCCGCTGCGCGGAATGATCAGCGCCTCGCCACGATACTGTCGACCGTCTATCGTGAGGCCGCCCGGCTCGTCGGGTATCACGCGGAGTGAGGCGGCGCGCGGGCGGATCACGCCCGAGGGTCCGCGCGCGCTGACGCGGCCCTGCGCATCCGCCGAGAACGTCCAGCTCTCACCGGCATTGCCCCGCGCGAGCTCGTCACCGCCCGCGACGCGAATCGCGAACCCCGTTGCAGCACCGACTGCGGCCGTGCTGCTGTCGATGACGATGCCAACGCGTACGCGCGGCTCATCATCGGGCAGCCCCGCAGCAGGAGGCTCGGCCGGGTCGACCGGAAGTCGCTCGCCCGGCGTGCATGCGGCGAGGATCGTGGCACAAACGAGAGCTGCGGTCCGTCGGATCATTGTACTGCCTCCCGCAGAGCGTCACGCAGACGCTCCAGCGTGTCGTCGATGAGTTCCTGTGTGTGCGCAATCGACAGGAATGCCGCTTCGTACGGCGACGCGGGGAGGAACACCCCGCGGTCGAGGCTCGCGCGGTGGAAGCGCGCGAACAGCTCGTGATCCGTGCGCGCGGCGACCTCGAAGTCTGTGACGGGTCCGTCAACGAAATGCCAGCCGAACATGGCTCCTGCCGCATCGCCGCGGAAAGGCAGCCCCAGCTCGTGAGCCGTCTCCGCCATTCCCGCGAGCAGCCCGCGCGCGCTGCTCGAGTATGTCGTACGGCCGCGTCTCACGCAGGAACAGCAGCTGTGCGACGCCCGCCGCCATTGCGAGCGGATTCCCCGAGAGCGTGCCCGCCTGATAGACCGGACCCGACGGCGCCACCATTTCCATGAGATCGCGACGGCCGCCGTACGCGCCCACCGGCAGGCCCCCGCCGATCACCTTGCCGAGTGTCGTCAGGTCGGGCGTGACATCGAACCGCTCGCGCGCGCCACCGAGCGCAACACGAAAGCCGGTCATCACTTCATCGAAGATGAGCAGCGCGCCGTGCATCGTAGTGATCTCGCGCAGCTCGGCGTGGAAGTCCTCACGCGGCGCGATGAACCCGGAGTTGCCGACGATCGGCTCGACTATGACGCATGCGATCCGATCGCCATGCTTCTCGAAAGCGGTACGAACCGCGGCCGCGTCGTTGAACGGAACGGACAGCGTGAGCTCGGCGAGCGCCTTCGGCACACCCGGTGAATCCGGCAGACCGAGTGTTGCCACACCGCTGCCGGCCGCGACCAGGAACGAATCGCCATGGCCGTGATAGCAGCCGTTGAACTTCAGAATTAGGTCCCGGCCGGTCGCGGCGCGCGCGAGGCGTACGGCCGACATGGTCGCTTCCGTGCCGCTGTTGACGAAGCGTACCATGTCGATGTGCGGCATCAGCTCGGTGACGAGCTCAGCCAGCTCCACCTCCGAGCCCGACGGCGCGCCGTAGCTCGTGCCGCGCACCGCCGCCTCCGTCAGCGCGCGCGTGACCGCGCCGTGCGCATGCCCGAGCATGAGTGCGCCCCAGCTCATCACGTAGTCGAAATACGTGCAGCCGTCCACGTCGTGCAGGAGAGCACCCTCTGCGCGGTCCACGAAGAACGGATTGCCGCCCACGCGGCCGAACGCACGGACCGGCGAATTCACGCCGCCCGGAATGAGCGTCCGAGCCCGCTCGAAGAGATGCGCGCTCGCGCTCCTGTCGATGTGGATCGTTTCAATCGTCAAGGATCGCCGCCTTCAGATCGTTGTCGATTACGTCGAGTATGCGTGCTCTGACGAACTCGCCCGCGCGTGCGCCCGCGGCATCATCGATGTGCACCATACCATCGATCTCCAGGGCCTGGCGCGCCGTGCGGCCGACTGCACCGCGCTGCCCCGCGTCCGCCTCCGGATCATCCATGTCACGCCCCGTGATTCTGTCGATCAGCACATCCACTTCCCTGCCGATCCAGCGTTCGTTCTGTTCCTGCGTGATCGCCTGCTGCACCTCCATCACGCGCTCCAGGCGCTCGCGCTTCACGGCAGCATCCACCTGGCCCTCCATGCGTGCGGCAGGTGTGCTCTCCTCTTCGGAGTACGCAAACGCACCCAGATGGTCGAACCGTATCTCCTCCAGCAGACCGAGCATGTCCTCGAACTCCTCATCGGTCTCGCCGGGAAACCCGACGATCACGTTGCTGCGGACGCCGGCCTCCGACGCGAGCCCGCGGATCCGGGTCAGGAGCTCGAGGAAGCTGTCAGGGTCGCCGAAGCGGCGCATCCGGCGCAGCAACGCCGGCGAGGAGTGCTGGAAGGACAGGTCGAAGTACGGCGCGACGCCCTCGGTCGAGGCGATGACCTCGAGCAGCCCGGGGCGCAGCTCGGCGGGCTGGAGGTAGG
>DATABQ010000234.1:0-3420 GCA_036259495.1 Longimicrobiales bacterium
CCTGCCTCCTGCCTCCTGCCTCCTGCCTCCTGCCTCCTGCCTCCGCGAAGCGAACCCCGCCCCGGAAGGAACGGCGAACGTGACTCACGAGAAGGAAGGCTGGCTGCCCCTGCACCTGCCCATAAACGTGTGCGTGCGCCTTCCACATGCACCTGCCTCTGCCCATGCCCATGACAACCTGACACCGCCGTAAACCCCTGCCCGTCGGCCTGCGACACACAACTGATCCGTCGTATCCGGCAGCGCCCCTACCCCTGAAGAACCTGACCCGAAGCACGCCCCTTCCACGGCTCATTGCTCAGCAGACAGTCTGCGAGCTCGCGATACACCTCCCGCAGTGCCCGTCGCAGTGCCGTCTCCGACTCCGAGTGCGGTTCGAGGCGCGCACGGATGCGTTCGGACAGCGTGCCCTGCCGCATGATCTGCTCGACGAGCGGAAGGTACCCTGCCTCCGCTTCCTCGACACCGCGGTGCGCCCGGTCGAGCAGCGAACGGAGCACATCGCCCACGGCGACACCGGCGCCATCGGTCACGCCGGTGATGTGCGGCGCGCGCACGAGTGCACGTGTGCCGTCGCGTACGCACGCATGGAAGTCCGCAACGAGTGTGTCGGCGGGCGGCGCCGTGAGGCTGCCGTCGAGTACTTCCGCCGTGAGCTGGCGGAGGGCGGCGCGTGCGAAAACCGAGATGGCTACGTCCATGCGCACGCATTCCTGTGTATCGAGCACGCGCAGCTCGAGTGCGCGGCGGGCGAACCGCAGCACGGCGCCGCGGCTGTTCAGGAACTCGTGGCGGATCGGCGACGAGTGCGGGAACCGGTCGAGCGCGGCGTACATCGGCTGGAGGATGGTACGACGGTAGCCGGCGAAGCTGTCGACGTATTCCGGAACGATGCGGCCGCACGTTTCCGGTATGCGCGACTGATGCTGGAGTATCCACGCGAGCCTGCCGTCGTTGAACGGCTGGAGTCGGCCGTCGTGGACGGGCGAGCTCGCCGCGATCGCGGGCAGGTACGGGATCAGCATGGCTGCAGCGGTGTGCATCGCCATCGTCTCGCGCTCATTGCCGAACGGGAGGTTCAGATGTGTCGCGTGCACGTTCATCCATCCGTGTGTGCGGATGTCGAAGATCTGCGCGTACGTCGTGTAGATGCGCAGTCCTGAGCGCGTCCAGAGGCGTGCGTCCTGCGGGTCGAACCACGGGTGCATCGCTGTCGGCAGCAGTCGTGCGCCCCACTCCTGCTGGAGCACTTCGGAGAACCGGCGGATGCCGCTGACGATCGCTTCATCAGCGTCCCGTAGCGAGCGCACCGGCTCGAGCGTCTTCACCTCGAACACATGATCCGCGATCTCGTTCGAGAAGCCTACGCGGTCCAGCTCGATGTCACTCGTGCCTCGGCCCGCGATCGCACGGAACGCGGGCTCGACGAGCGCCACGACGTCCAGATCCTCATCGACCGTCGGATACTCCAGCTCCAGACCTGCAACTTCGAAGAGCTGGTACGGCTGCGCCTCACGGCGCGGGTCCGCCGACTTGCGCGCGACCTGTGCGTTGGCGGCGGCAGTCCTGGGACGCTTCTGCGGTGCAGCCGTCGGGCGCCGGTCATCAGCTCCCGCCGGTGCCGTCACCGTGCCGCCCCGTGCGCCCATGCCCGCCTGTGCTTGCGTGCCCGCCCGTCCGTCCGCGTCTGCAGACGATCTTGCTCCGGATGGCGCCGCCCCGGCTGATTCCGCCGCGGCTGCTGACTGCGCACCATTGCCGGCCGCCGGACTTCGACGCGCTCCCACTGCTGGCGCGCCACGGCCGGCCGGCCGCCCCTTCGGCCGCGCCGCACTGACACTGGCGGGCCGCCGCGGCGCCTCCGCCTCCTCCTCGATGCGGCGCAGGAAGAAGCGCACGATGTCCTCGTATATGACATCGCCATCCACGACGTCCTCGTAGTCGGCGTCGAGGTTCGGATTGTCGTTCACCTCGATGACGACCGGACCGTTCGCGGTCTCCTTGAGATCGACGCCGTACATGCCGCGCCCGATCAGCCGCGCTGCGCGCAGTGCGACATCGACTACGGCCGCGGGTGCTTCATCGCGCGAGACCGCTTCGACCTTGCCGTATCGCTCGACGCCGCCCTCCTCCGTGCGGATCTGCCAGTGGTCGCGCGCCATGAAGTAACGCGCGGCGAACAGCAGCTGTCCGTCGAGCACGGTGATGCGCCAGTCGAAGTCGGTCGGCAGCCATTCCTGAGCGATCAGGAGCGGCGAGTGCGTGAGCAGCTCCGAGGCGCGTGCATCGTAGTCCTCGCGGTTCGCGATCTTGTGCACGCCCGCCGAGAACGATCCGTCGGGCGACTTGATGACGAACGGGAGCCCCAGCTCCTCGAGCATCGGCCAGGGCGAGTGCTGCGTGACGATGCGAGTGTTCGGCAGCGGCACGCTCTCGCGCCTGAGCAGCTCCTCGAGGTAGACCTTGTTACCGCAGCGGATGATGGACTGCGAATCGTCGATCACCGGCATGTCGAGCGCTTCCGCGCGGAGTGCGAACTGAAACGACGGCAGCGTTACGCCCGTGAGCGAGCGGATGAACAGCGCATCGTACTCGGGGAGGCGGCGGAGCTCCGTCGCATCGATGCGCGCGACGTGCACGTTCATCGCCGCAGCGACACGCTCCAGCCGATCGACCGTCTCCGGGCTCGAGGCCGTGAACGGGTCGCCCGGATCGAGCAGCACCGCGATCGACGCACGCACCGTGTCCCGCTGCACCGCGCCGCCCCGCCGCATGGCCGCCATGTCGCCGGTCACCGCCTCAATGAGCTGCCTGCGCTGCTCGGCGTCCAGCGTGTCGGGCGATGCGTGCATCACGCCCGCGACCTTCCATTGCGACTCCTCGCGTACGACCCGAATACGCAGCAGCGGTGCCGGCCACACGTGGTAGACGCCGGCGGCGATCGCGCTGAACCGCGCGTCGGGCGTCGTCCCGAGACACGCGATGATGTCCTCCACCTCGTCCTCGTGCGCCGGGCGGCACTGCCCGTTCTCGCGGATCAGAGGCAGCGGTCCGAAGCCGTCCTCGACCTCGTCGTCGTCCTCGTCCCATGAGATCCCGGCGCGTCGCCAGCGCACGGCCATCTCGGCGGCGTCGAGCGTGGCAATTCCGGCTTCCTGGAGCGCGCGGAACCGGGAATACGGCTCCGCGAGACCGGCACTCGTCTCCAGACGCGGCAGCACCTGCTGCCCGCGGGCGTCCGCCAGCAGCGAGACGTAGTAGCCGTCGCTGCCGTAGCCGAGCGTGCGACACAGATTAATGACGATGGTGTTGGGTTCGGCGGCGGCTTCACCCTCAATGTAGCCCTGCGCGGTGGTTACCAGCGCATCCGGAACGCCGTCGGCGTCACCCCGTTCGGTGACGACGACGAGCACACGTCTT
>DATABQ010000235.1:0-5999 GCA_036259495.1 Longimicrobiales bacterium
GCCATCGAGTACCTGATCGACGAGGAGGATGCGCTCCTCGCCGCCTTGCGTTCCGCGTCCGACAGCCTCAGCGCGGAATGGTGTCCGGCAGCGGCGGCAGACCCGGCGCGGGCGGAATCGTGTCCTGCGCCGGGTCGGGCGACAGCCCGCGGAGCGGAGCACCGAACAGGCCCCCACGGTATGGGCTGCACGCCTCGGTCGGTTCTGTTCCGGCGATGAAGTATTCAGTGCGGACGTTCGTCGGGCACCATTCATTGGCGAGGCGGCCGCTTTCGGCGTCGATCTCCCGCTGAACGATCCCTTCCGGCCACGTCCACGGCTCCGGCGTCGGGAGCTCGGCATCCTCGCCGACATAGACGCTCCGCATGAATTCACCCCAGACGGGCGCCGCGAGGCGACCACCTGCAGCATTCGACATGATCCGCTGCGGCCGGTCGAAACCGTACCACACGACGGCAAGCAGATCCGGAGTGAACCCGGCGAACCAGACATCCGTGTAATCGTTCGTCGTCCCCGTTTTGCCGGCGGCGGGAATGGTGTAGGGCAGATTGCCCTGGGCCGGATCGCGCGCGGGGTGGCCGCTGCCGTTGTTGACCACCGTTTCCATGAAGCTGCGGGTAATTGCGACGGCCTGCGGGTTCGCCACCTGCTCGATGTCCGCCGGCGGCTGCCACAGCACAGTTCCGTCCGCATCCTCGACCCGTAGAATGGGGCGGGCACGTGCACGCGTGCCACCGGTGGCAAACACGGTATACGCCTCCGCGAGCTGCATCGGGATTACATCGGCAGCACCGATCGAGACGGACGGAACTGCGGGAATATTCGTGCGCAGCCCGAAATCGCGTGCGGTCTGGACGACCGTCTCGAGCCCGATGTCGACGCCGAGCCGCACTGCGACGGTGTTGATCGAGAACTTCAGTGCATCGCGCATGAGCACCGGTCCGCGGTAGGTCGGATCGTAGTTGCCGGGCGAGTAGATGCTGCCGTCCGGCATCTCGATGGTCAGCGGTGCGTCGTACAGGATCGTCGACGGAGGCAGCCCGCTGTTCAGAGCGGCGTAGTAGACGAATGGCTTGAACGTCGAGCCGGGCTGGCGCACGGCCTGTGTCGCCCGGTTGAACTTGGAATCGGCAAAGTCGCGGCCGCCGATGAGTGCGCGCACTCCGCCGGTGGCGGGATCGAGCGCGATGAACATTCCCTGGATGTATGGCGTCTCGTTCGTGCGGTCGCGGTCTTCGTCCGCCATCGTTTCCTCGTACGTCGGCGCGCGGTATCCGGGCATGCTCTCGATCCGGTCCCAGCCGTTCTCCATCGCCGCTTCCGCGAAGCGTTGCATCTCGATGTCGAGTGTCGTGTAGATGCGCAGTCCGCCGTTGTAGAGCCGGGTGCCGTAGATCGGCTCGAGCGTCGTGCGGACCCACTCGACGAAGTACGGCGCGATCTTGCCGACTTCCGTCGTCTGACGAGCCGTCGGCAGCGGCTCCTGCTGCCAGCGCTCCTTCTCGTCCTGCGTCATGTAGCCCTGGTCGGCCATCAGGCGAAGCACGAGATTCTGACGGCTCAGAGTCGCTTCCGCGTTGATGAACGGGGAGTATCGGCCCGGCGCGTTCACCGCTGCTGCCAGCATGGCCGCCTCCGCCGGATTGATCTGCGATGCGGCCTTGCCAAAGTAATGCTGCGACGCAGTCTCGATGCCGCGCCAGCCATGTCCGTAATTGACGAGATTGATGTACGCTTCGAGAATCGTGTTCTTCGGATACACCTGCTCGATCTGCTTCGCGACCTTGAACTCTTTCAGCTTTCGCGCGATGCGCTGCTCGAAGCCGATGCCCTCCTGGAACATGTTGCGGGCGAGCTGCTGTGTGATCGTGCTGCCGCCGCCCGTGATCCGGCCGCTCAGCACGTTCTGGATATTCGCAGAGATGATGCGGCGGAAGTCCAGGCCGTTGTGCTGGTAGAAGCGCTTGTCCTCGACCGCGATGAACGCCTGCGAGACGTGCTCCGGGAGCGTCTCGATCTGCACGGGCGTGCGCCGTTCCTCGAACAGCTCGGCGAAGAGCTCGCCGTTGATGTCGAGCAGCCGTGTCGCCTCCTTCGGCTCCCATGCGTAGATCTGCGCAACGGATGGGCAGTCGCGGCAGACGGCGCGCCAGGAGCCGATCGCCAGGCCGGCGACGAGCGTGATGAGCGCGAGCACGCCTAGCGCGAAGCCGCGCACGAAGCGGGGATGCCCGCCCAGCCAGCCGCGCATACCACTGAAAGCACCGCGTATACGGCCCATGAATAATCCTCGTCGAGTCAGTGCTTGTTCAGATTCAGGTCATGATCGTGTCGGCGGACGCCGCGGCACTGCGCATCAGATCGCCGAGCGCCGCGTGTATCACCGGATTGCCCGCGAGCAGCGACCCCTGGCCGAGCACGTCCATGCTGCCGTCCAGTCGCGTCACCACACCACCCGCCTCACGCACGATGAGCGCGCCCGCGGCAACATCCCACGGCGCCAGGTCGAGCTCCCAGAAGCCATCGAACCATCCTGTCGCGACATGACACAGGTCGAGCGCGGCCGAGCCGGCACGACGCACCCCCGATGTGTTGCGGAGCGCCGCCTCGAGCTGGCGCGTGTATGCCGGCAGCAGGTGCAGGGCCTTGAACGGAAAGCCCGTACCGATCAGCGCGCGCGGCATGTCTTCGATCTGCGATACGGCGATGCGGCTGCCGTCGAGAAATGCACCGCCGTTACGGATCGCGCTCCACTCTTCGCCGGTTGCACCGTTGCGGACGACTGCTGCCTGTAGCTCGCCACCGCGCGCGACCGCGATCGAAACCGCGTACGCTGGGTACCCGTGCAGGTAGTTCGTAGTGCCATCGAGCGGGTCGATGATCCACGTCCAGTCGTCCTCGTTCCCGTCACTCCGTACGCCGTGCGAGCCGCCGCGTTCCGCCGCAGCTTCCTCCGCCAGGAGTCGATGTCCGGGAAAGTGCGCGGTGATCCGCTCAACGATGACGGATTCCGCTGCGCGATCGACATGCGTGACGAAATCGGCCACGCCTTTCTGCGACCAGTCCGCGACCTCGACGCGGCCCAGATGCTCGCGGTGCACCCGGACTGCGCCCTGCGCGGCTTCGCGTGCGACGCTCAACAGCTCGTTCAACCGCCCTCCTCCCGAACCGGACGCGGAACCCATCCTGCAAAACGGCTCATCTTCGCATGAGCACGTTCCTTGGCATCCGGGCAGCTCCTCGCGATGGGACACAGCGATGCTCCAGCAAGCCGTTTTGCAGGATGGGTTCCGCGTCCGGTTTCGTTGCCACTCCCTCTGCCGCGCGTAATTTACCCGCTGCAGCGGCTCCTTCATAGAGACAGGCGTCAGGATTGCCGCGATACCGCCAGCGGGAGGATCCCTGCACCCGCGCGCCCGTGCTGGGCCGCAGACACGGCCGCCGCACCCGTGCCCGGCCCGGCGGCAGAGTATTTGCGCTCCTGACCTGCGATTCTGAAACCATCATTCGCTGCAGCGGCGCGACGCCGCCCGACAGCATCACTCAGAGCGGGGAGGGCACATGGCCGCGAAGGATCAGGGCACGGGCGAAGTGCTCGTTCAGGTCTGCATGGAGTGCGGCAAGGAGTACATGTTCGAGAATCAGGAGCCGCCGGAGGACCTCACGTGCGAGAAGTGTGGGAATGGCGTGTTCCGCTCGTTCTACGCGAACGGGAAGAGCGATGAGGCGTCCGACGACTTCCGGGATTCGACGGAGCGGGACGTGCTGACGACCGACTCTCCATCGGATGTCACGCGCGGTGACCTCCATGATCTGAACAATCTCTGATGGCAGAGGTGCGCTTCGACGGTTCAGGCGTCGCGCTCGTCACGCCGTTCGACGAGTCCGGCGTGAACGAACGGGTGCTGGCGGACCTCGTCGCGTTCCATAACGAGGCGGGGACCGATGCACTGATCGTCTGCGGCTCGACGGGCGAGGCGGCCGCAATGACTGCGGAGGAGCAATACCGCGCGGCAGCCTGTGTCGTGGAGGCCAATGCGGGGCGTCTGCCGGTGATCGTCGGCTGTGGCGGCACCGATACGCGCCAGGTCGTACGGCTGGGCGAACAAGCTGCCCGTGCGGGCGCCGACGGAATCCTGCTGAGCGCACCCCCCTATAACAAGCCGCCGCAGCGCGGCATCATCGATCACTTCCGAGCCGTGATGGACGCGGCGTCGCTGCCGGCAATCATTTACAACGTGCCCGGCCGCACCTCCGTGAACATCCTGCCGGAGACGATTGCACAGCTTGCAGAGGATGAGCGAGTAGTCGGCGTCAAGGAAGCGTGCGGCGACATCGTCCAGGTAGCAGACCTGGCGCGTCTGGTCGGGGATCGCCTGGCGATATGGAGTGGCAACGACGACCAGGTGGTGCCGATCATGTCACTCGGCGGGCGCGGCGTCATCTCCGTGCTCGGAAACGTCGCACCGCAGCAGACGAGCCGGATGGCGCATGCATATCTCGAAGGCGCTGTCGCGGAAGCGGCTGCGCTCCAGCTGCAGCTCCTGCCGCTCATCCGCGCATTGTTCGCGGAGCCGAACCCGATCCCTGTCAAGACCGCAGTTCGGTGGATGGGCTTCGATGCCGGCCCGCTGCGTCAGCCTCTGTGCGAGGCGGACGAGGGACGACAGCAGGTGGTGGTACAGGAGCTCGAGCGGCTCGGCATCGGGCAGCGGAAGCGTGCGGTGCCGTGACGCGCATCGTCATATGCGGTATCCGCGGAAGGATGGGTCGAACGCTCGTGCGCCTCGCCGCCGAACGGAGCGACATCGAAATCACGGGCGGAATCGCTTCCAGCGCGGAAAACAGATCGGACATCCCCGTAGTGCCGCTGAAGGATGCCGCCGGTCTCATCGACGACGCCGATGTCGTTGTCGATTTCTCGACGGCCGCCGCGACGCGCGAGCTCCTGGATCGTGCCGCAAAGGCGATCCGGGGACGTGCACTCGTCGTCGGCACCACGGGACTCGATGAGACTACGCAAAGCGATCTCGACCAGCTGGCGCAGAGCAGTGCTGTGCTCACTGCCGCAAACTTCAGCGTTGGTGTGAATCTGCTGCTCGGTCTGACGAAGCGTGTGGCAGCTGCGCTCGACGCGGCGAGCTACGACATCGAGATCGTCGAGTCGCACCACCGGCGCAAGATCGATGCGCCGAGCGGGACGGCGCTGGCGCTGGGCGAGGCGGCAGCGGCCGGCAGAGACGTCACGCTCGAGGATGTGCGACGCGATGGCCGCAGTGGCCGGACCGGCGCGCGGGTCGAGGGCGAGATCGGCTTCCATGCGGTGCGCGGAGGAGGAATCGTCGGTGAGCACCGTGTGATGTTCGCAGGCGAACGGGAGCGCATAGAGCTGGTGCATGATGCGCTGGACCGCGCCGTGTTCGCGGAAGGCGCACTGGCCGCGGCACGGTGGATCGCGGGACGGGAGCCGGGGCGCTGGACGATGCATGACGTGCTGGGCCTCTGAGATATCCGGAGCGGCCGACCTGACAGGTGGGTTCCGCGTCCGACAGGTGGTCAGAAAGGGAGTCGAGGGAGCATGGATTATCAGGAGATCAGGGACCTCATCTCGAATGCGCGGAAGCGCACACCGGTGACAGTGTATGTCCGCCATGAGGGCGAGCTGGAGGCGCCCGTGGGCGAGGACCTGATGGTGTTCCCGACCGGTTCCGGGACGACACTGCTGGTGGGCGAGTGGGACGCGGCGCGGGCGCTGATCGATCGCGCGGGCTCGCGCATCCAATACTTCCACGTCGACAACGACCGCCGCAATTCGGCGATTCCGATGCTGGACCTGCGCGGGGTCAACGCCCGGATCGAGCCCGGCGCCTTCATCCGCGAGAAGGTCGAGATCGGCGATCACGTGATTGTCATGATGGGTGCGGTGATCAACATAGGCGCGGCGGTGGGTGCGGGAACCATGATCGACATGAACGCGGTCGTGGGCGCGCGTGCGCTGG